>CAMWRK010000256.1 GCA_947176655.1 uncultured Prevotellaceae bacterium
GTCCATATTCCTACACCATTGATGAAATGAAGGAAATCGTGGCCTATGCCAAGGAACGACACATCGAGGTCATACCTGAGATAGATATGCCCGGCCACATGGTTGCCGCCATCAACTGCTATCCACAGTTCTCAACCGACCCGGAAAGCAAAATCGCCATTGCTGCCGGTTACAACAGCAACACACAGCCTATTCCCGGCCAGCAGGACAGCCATTTTACGCACAACATCTGGAACGACGGCGGCGTATCAAAGGACGTTCTCGACATATCAAAGCCCGAGGTGATAACCTTCTGCAAAGACATTATTGATGTATTGGCCGACATCTTCCCCTACGAATACATCCACGTCGGCGGTGATGAATGTCCTACATACGCATGGAGCAAGAGCAATGCCGTCCAGGACTTCAAGACCACAATCGGGTACAAGAAGACCGATTCTGACCACGTACTCCAGACTTGGTTCACCAAACAGATTGCCGACTATGCAAAGGCCAACTATGGCAAGAAGATCATGGGCTGGAACGAACTTATCACCGCCGGCGGTGTTGACATTGACGTTATCAAGGAAATGGATCCGGTAATCTACTGCTGGATAGGCGGCGAGCAGAAGGCCCAGAACAACGGCCTCAAGCATATCTATACCGGCTTCAACGGCGGATACTACATCAACCGCTCCTATGCCGGCTTTGATAAGATAGGTGCTGTCGACGACGGCGCACTGTCCAAGACCCTCTCCATCATGCCCCCCACAAACAGCCTCTGCATAGGTGTGCAAGGCACATTCTGGACAGAGCAGGTGGAGCGCAACCGCGACCTCGAGTATCTTGCCATTCCACGTCTGCTGGGCATAGCAGAACAGGGCTGGGCACCTGTTGCCAACCGTGACAACGATGAAATAATGGAACGTATCTGCAACGACGCAGCGTTCCTCGATGCCGCCGGCTACAACTACGGTGCACACCAACTGGTACGTCCGTCATCATACCAGACACCTGATCCGAAGAAGTGGTATCGTCTGCAATCCGTCTGCGGCGACGAACGTTCAAACCGCGTGATGGAACTTGTGCAGGCAGGCTCACCGCTGATTTCGTCTAACAATGCAACCATAGGAAAGCTATGGTCCAACGTGCTTGACGACAACAACGATGCACAGCTCTTCCGCTTTGTAGAAGACACCGCCAACAAAGGCCGCTATGCCATCATCTGCAAAGCCTCCGACAAAGGCTCTCTCAGCCCCACCCCCACCGGCACCACAACTGCCGACCGATGGAACTACTCTGACGACAAGGTAAACTACGGTTTCGAACTGTGCAAGGACTATTATACTGAAGTGGACGGCATATTCCGCTACGCCATACACCCCGTAGGCAGCAACCACTTCCTGAATTTCTCCCGCAACGGCCAGAAACTTGCCATCAACGTCTACAACAATCCCAACGACGGCAGCGGCGGCCTAATTGCATTCATCGAAGCCGGAACTGTAGAAGGCGGCTGGACACCGGAACCTCCTGTTGTCGTAACCGTACCTGAGGAAGGCAAATACTACCGCCTGCTTACACGCTTTAACGGTGATCAGAGTCAGCAACGTTACGGCTCATGTATCGAACTCCTCGGCAACGACCACAACAAAGGGGGCAATGCCCAATACAACCGCCTCTGGAGCAATGCACCCGTCGCTCCCGAAGCCAGCAACTACGACAACCAATTCTTCACCTTTGTACCTGACCCAGCCGGCACCGGATATTATGCAATGGTATGCAAGGCAATACCCGGCGGTTCAGTAAACTGCACCCCCTCCATCTCCAACAACAGCAACACGGCACGCTGGGACTATGACGACACTGTGCGCCATTATGGATTCTGCCTCGTAGACACATACAACGGCAACTCCACACAAGGTACCGATGAAGCAGGTTTCTATTCCGCCATTACTTCCAAGGACGCTGCACAGGGATGGTATATGAATACCTCCGCTGGAGGCCAAGGGTTCTCCATCCATCTATGGAACAACCCGCTGGATCAGAATGCCGGCCTCTACACTTTCTCTCCCATGCCCAACACAGAGACCGGCATCACGGAAAACGCCGCCACTACTCCACTCTCCCCTATCCATGACCTTCAGGGACGTCGCGTGACAGATGCCTCTCCACACGGTCTCTACATTCAGGACGGATCCATCATTCTGAAATAACGTCACATCCATTTCGTAGCAATGGACAGCCTGACAGACTAAGAAAAATCACGGTCTAACCATCGGCCTGATTCCACAATCATGAGGCAAACACCATAACAATGTTTGCCTCATGATTGCATTTATACGATACTGTCGCACCATAAACCATTCCAACCTCATTTGTCTTATATAGAAAAAAGATGACACACTAGCATAGTGACTGACACACTATTACCAATGCCATCTGTGCACGAAATACTCATCATGTGTGAAACAGGAGAGGATGTGACCGTCCGTGTGGAATTTCAAAGCGGAAGACACATCCGACCATCCATGCTACAACACATATATTTTACTATATCACAACCAATTAAAGATACATCATGGACATACTTCACCGAGACGTTGAAGCGTATGATATTTACCCACGCCCTGTGTTTTGCATACCCCCACAGCGGACATCACGGTCTTGGGAGCGAAAGACCGTGGTCTTGGAGGCCAAGCTCAATGGTCTTGGTCTCCAAGACCACGGTGTCTGAACCGGAACATCACGATGACGTACTTCGTTAACTGTGAAAAGGGCGGTTGGGAAATCGGGAAATGACCGGCAACATATTGGAAATATCACGACAACAAGTGACTGTCGCCAGACAGACATTCTCATTTATACAACAATGGCACACCGTTCTGTTTTGAAACGGCATGCCATCGACTAATATATCTTAACTTATAGATAAGTTTGCCAACAAAATTATTTTCAAATCTTAGAAAGGCAAGTCCTCACCGGCATTGGAGGCAAAGGGAGCCGTATTAGGCTGTGGAGCGGCAGACATCTGAGAAGCAGAAGGTGCGCCGAACGGTGTCATGTCAGGACCGGCAACAGGTGCCTGGAGCATCGGATCGGCGACATTACGGTCTACATTCCAGGCACGGATACTATTGTACCAACGCCCCTGATATTCGCGTGCGTCAATATCAAAACTTACACGTACCATCTCCCCGACCTGTATATTGAACTGCTGTATCTTGTCAGAACCGAAAACCTCAAACATCATCTTGCGCGGGTAGCGATCGGTAGTGGTCTCCAAAACATACGAACCCATACGCCACTCACTCCCCTGTCGCTTAAACACATCTGACGCG
>CAMWRK010000257.1 GCA_947176655.1 uncultured Prevotellaceae bacterium
AACTATGTGCCTGCTGACGGCAGCGCGAAGTCGGACTTCGTGCGCCAGAAGGGGCTGGAGCAGCACATATACAGTATGCAGGCCAATGCCAACTACAGCGACAGCTGCTGGGATGTGATTACCGGTCTGACGGCGCAGGGCTTCACTGGCAACCATTTCGGATATCTTACTTATATAGGCAACGAGGACTTGCGCAACCATTACATCCCATCACCCGGAGGCAGGTATGAATACTACAACAGCGATGCGCAGAAAAACGACATCTCTATGTTCGCCAAGGCCACGCTGCATCTGAATGCCTGCTGGGATGCTTTTGCCGACATGCAGTACCGCCATGTCAGTTTCCGTACCGACGGCTATAACGACAAGTTCGTTGCCGATGCCGACGGACAGTACCGCCCTCAGCCTCTGGACGTGGACAAGGTGTACAACTTCTTCAATCCCAAGGCCGGCCTGTCATGGCACAGCGGCGGTCATCGCGCCTATGCCAGCTATGCCATGAGTTCCCGCGAACCGGAACGCAACAACTTTACCGACAACGGACAGAGCAGTGCCCCGATGGCAGAGCGTCTGCACGATGTGGAAGTGGGTTACAGTTACGAAGAGCGAAACTGGCACGTGGGTGCAGGGTTGTACTACATGGGCTACAAGAATCAGCTGGTGCAGACGGGTGAGCTTAGCGACATTGGCGAATTGCTGACAACGAACATCAAGGATTCGTACCGGATGGGGCTGGAAGTAAGTGCTTCCTATACGCCTTGCAAGTGGCTTACACTGGAGGCAAACGGAGCGTTCAGCCACAACCGCATACTGGCTTTCGATGAACATGTCAGCTATGACTGGGACGAGTACTATCGTGTTAAGCATTATGACAATTCCACTCTGGCATTCTCTCCCTCTGTCGTGCTGAACGGCATGGCCACTTTTCGCTGGCATGGGCTGAAGGCCGTGTGGCACACCAATTTCGTCAGCCGCCAGTATCTGGACAACACCGCCAGCACCGACCGTTCGTTGCCCAGGTACAGCACCACGGCCATACGCCTGAGTTATACGCTGACCCCAAAGGAGAATGCTGCACGGTTGAAACGGGTAGTCTTCGGTCTTGACATGAACAATATCTTCGACCGGCACTTCGCACAAAGCGGATGGGTGTACAGCAGTGTGGTGCCGTCATACGGCTATGACGAGACGAACCGCTACTATCAGATAGGCTACACGCCGTCGGCAGGCTTTACGCTGATGGGGCATGTGACGCTTTCGTTTTAACTGTCCATCCGCTAACCCCGCTCCGAACTATGGTTGAATATCTTGATTTTTTTGTTTCCCTTTTGGGTATATTATATCTCTGGTGGGAATACCGTGCCCATTGGCTGGTGTGGGTGGCAGGGATAGTGATGCCTGCGATAGATCTGTTCCTGTACTTCGAGGTGGGGCTATACGGCGACATGATGATTTCTGCCTATTATCTGTTGGCAGCCTGCTATGGACTGGTGTTATGGACATGGCCTGGATATGGAAGACGCGTGAAGACATCGGGCGGAAAGAATGTGCTTGCCATCACATCCATGTCAGTGCGCGTGGCCGTGCGGCTTGCCGTGGCTCTTGTGCTGATATGGGTGGCGACGTGGTGGTTTCTGTCCGAATGGACGAACTCTACCGTGCCGGTGCAGGATAGTCTGACGAATGCCATATCCATGGTGGCCATGTGGGCCATGGCCAGGAAATATCTCCAACAGTGGTGGCTTTGGTTTGCTGTGGACATAATAGACGTCTACCTGCTTGCCTACAAGGGACTGCCTTTCAAGGCCGGAATACATGTGGCCTATACGGTCTTTGCTGTCATGGGCTATTTCCGGTGGCGGAGGATGATGAGGTCTGCGGTGACGGCGGCGGAGTGAACCGGAAGTGTTGCGGGAATGTCGGGGAAAGCCTGGCGTTCCCGCAATTATTCTGTGCGTAGGGGAATAAATAGGCGGTGTATGTTTGCTTATTCCTGTCTGAAGTTGTAACTTTGCCGCCACATAATCAATATAATGTCAAAATGAGAAGGATATTCCCGCTCCTGTGTCTTCTGTTCGCATGTCTGCCGTTCGCCGGTGCCATGCAGTTTGTCAACCTGACACCGCAGCCCAAGGAAATGACCGTTTCCGAGGGTACGTACCGTCTGCCCCGTTCTTATGCTGTTGGGGCGGCACAATTGCCGGACAGTATGCTGGCCGAGGCAAGGAGGTTTATCCGTGTAGTCGGTGAGGCCACAGGTTGCAAGGGACGTATGTCCAAGGGGGCCAAGGCAGATGTATGCATGAACGTGGATGCCTCGCTTCCTGCCGAGGGCTACCGCCTGAGCGTTACGGAGAAGGGCATCCGTGTCAGCGCGTCCACGGCACGTGGATTCTTCTATGCCTTCCAGACGATAAAGAAGATGATGCCGGCCAATGTCATGGCTGGTATGGGCATAGATGAGGCGCGCGCCATAGTGCCGTGGTTCCCTGCCTACAAACGCCCCGAGGTTCCGTGTGTGGAGATATTTGACGAGCCGCGTTTCGCTTACCGTGGCTTTATGCTGGACTGTGGCCGTCACTTCTTCTCCGTCGACGACATAAAGCATATCCTTGACGGTATGGCCATATACAAGCTGAACTATTTCCACTGGCATTTGACAGAGGATCAGGGCTGGCGTTTCGAGGTCAGGAAGTATCCGCGCCTGACCACTGTGGGTTCCGTTGCCGAGGACTGCCGCATGACAGACATGGAGAAGGGGCACTATTGGCTTGGCAAACCCTACGGTCCTTATTTCTATACCCAGGAGGAGTGCCGCGAGGTGGTGGAGTATGCACGCGCCCTCCATATAGAGGTGGTGCCGGAGATAGACATGCCCGGACACATCATGGCGGCTTTGGCTGCCTATCCGGAGTTCAGCTGCAATCCCGAGGGGGAGCACAAGGTGACGACGCATCAGGGGGGCGTGTGGTCGGACGTGCTGAACGTGGGCAGCCCCGAGGCCGTACAGTTCGCGCGCGATGTCCTGACCGAGGTGATGGATGTATTCCCCGGACAGTACGTTCACATAGGTGGCGACGAATGTCCGACAACGGCATGGGAAGGTAACGGGCAGTGCCGCGTGCATCTGGAGACACTTCTGAAGGAAGGCAAGGTCAAGGATGCAGGTGAGGGTAGCAAGCATCGTTTCCGTCCGTTGCAGAGTTATTTCATCAAGCAGATGGCAGACCATATCCGTGCACGCGGTCGCAAGGTGATGCTGTGGAACGAGAGTGTCACGGCAGGCGGTGCTGACCTTGAA
>CAMWRK010000258.1 GCA_947176655.1 uncultured Prevotellaceae bacterium
GCAATCCCATACGCAACATCTGGTTAGGACTGGACTGCCTGAATATTTTCGGTTTTGACAACGTCAGCGGATACTATTGGGTGACGGATGTCAAAAACGACCAATATGCCGTGCCGAATTATCTGACGGGACGCATGGTAAACTTCCGAGTAAACGTAGATTTCTGAGTACAAAGGAATGGCATTCTGACTGCGTGTCAGCATTCCAAAAAGACTCTGCGCGGATACAGAGCGACTGTGTTATGTGTCTTCCCGGCATAAAAACGACAAAGATTCACTGTTTAAAATAAAAAATCACATAACACTGCATCACAATCATTATTTTGCATAACTTTGTAAAATAAGAATATCATTTACCAGCCACACGTAAAAAACACGCATTATGAACTACGAACAGCTTGTCGAGAATCTGGCTCAACAGGTTTTTGATGCCGTAGCCAAGCGCACCAGTGCAGAGGACATGGAGCGTGTGCATCGCGCATATCTTCTTGCGAAGGAAGCACATTCTTCACAGAAGCGCAAGTCGGGCGAGCCTTACATCCTGCATCCTGTTTCCGTCGCTCTCATCGTCGCAAAGGAACTACAACTGGACGCAAATACGGTGATAACGGCTTTCCTGCACGATGTCGTAGAGGACACGCCATATACCGTAGAGGACATAAGGGAAAGATTCGGCAACGATGTTGCGGGACTGGTAAACGTGGTCACGAAACAGAAGAAAGAGGCGTACCATACCACCAAACAGGTTGACAACTACCGCCAGATTCTGGCCTCGCTGCACTACGACATCAGAGCAGTGATGGTGAAAATAAGCGACCGTCTGCACAATATGCGCACGCTACAGTCCATGCGTCCAGACAAACAGATGAAGATTGCTGGCGAAACGGATTGTTTCTATGCTCCGCTGGCAAACAGGTTGGGACTGTTCGAGGTGAAATCCGACCTGGAGAATCTGTCATTCAAATATCGGTGCGAGCAAGAGTATGGCAACCTGGAACGATGGTTGCAGGAAGATGCCAAGAAAAACGAAGAACGTCTTTGCCGATTCTGCAAGGATGTCAGAGGTACACTCAGAGACCACGGCATCATGTGCAACGTACAGGTTTTCTGGCGACGTCCCTACTCCATCTGGCGTCGCATGCGTCAGCAGAATGTGGACTTCCATCATCTGCCCAACCGCTATTATGTCCGCATCACCTTCTGGGAAGACACAATGGACGAGCCGCTGACAGACAAGGAGACATGTCTGAAAATATACAATCTGCTGACGCGCGACTTCCGCGAACGTCCTGGCAGTTTCGTCAATCTCATAGAACAGCCCAAAGAGAACTCCTATCAGTGCCTGCGCCTCATGCTGTTGTCCGACTGCGGTATATGGGAGGAGGTGCAGATATGCTCTGATGCCATGGTGCATGCCAGCCGTGTCGGATGTATCAACGAGATAGGAAGCAACATCAGCAACTGGGTAAAGCGGTTTCGCAAGGTGCTGGAAGACATCGCCTCTCAGGGCAACGAGGCCTTTTTTCTGGAACACATATCCTCCAGCCTGTACTATGACGACATCACTGTATTCTCCTCCGACGGCAACAGCATCATCCTGCCCAAGGACAGCACCGTCATAGACTATGCCTTCAAACAGGGAGACGAGGTTGGGGCGCATGCACACTATGCCTATGTCAACGGCAACCTGTGCAGCGTCAAGACCGTCCTGCACGGAGGAGACTGCATAAAACTGATAACATCGCCAGACGCGCATCCGAGAAAGGACTGGATAGACCACTGCCAGACGTATGTGGCCAAACGCTATCTCCGCCTGTATCTCATAGAGCGTCGCCGCGTCCGCGGGGGCGTGTGCCGCTGTCCTATCTGCAAGCCTCTACCTGGCGGAGAGGTAATAGGCATACGCTTGCATGGCATACCATCCGTCACACCGGAATACGACAACATCATGCTGCACAAACGTTCCTGCCCTGAGGCTATACGTATGGCCAGCAAATACGGCGATAACGTTGTCAGTGTAGAGTATGCCACGGATGCCGCCGCGCCACCGGTAACAGAGAAATCCCCGACTTCAGTCGTCATAAACCGCATAGGATTCTCCTACCCCATCACACTGAGCATAACCGGTGTTGACCGTCACAGACTACTGATGGATCTGACATCGGAGATTGCAGACAGACTGCACCTCAGCATGGACTCCCTTTCCATCAACACCAAGGACTGCATAGTGGAATGCCGCGTAACGATTATGGTGCACAGCGTAAACGAGATGCACAGTGCCATAGATCACATAAGCAGGATAAAAGGCATAGAGTCTGTGCGCCGCACAGACAACAAGGTATGACAGCAAGCCTTAAACTTCCCTACCTACCCGCGCAACGCGAAGGCACACGGAAACAGTCCAGCCGACAGAACACAGACCTCTCCCAAACCCGGTGTCGGAAGTTCGAGAACTGCACCAACTAAGCCTGCCTATACCTTAATATATAATATACGCACGCATAGAAGCGAGTGCCGGCATTCTGCACCCATAACCTTTCATGAGACTTCTACGACCTTTCCCGGATGTCTTCGTGTGGACGGACTTTCGTCCTCCCGAAGACAACGTTCCTGCGTTGTGGCGATGCAGACGAAGCCACCGGAAAACAGACTTTAAGATAATGCTTTACCTTATTATTGTCACATACGGACATACAAATACGACACAAGAGCAATATTTAGAACAAAATTGAACAGAAGACCCAGAGAAAACATCACGATACACTGGCAGCAACATCGCTAATTATCCCATTCTATAAATGATTTTACACGGAAATAAGAGTGCAGATGACACTTATTTATTTTATTGACCAACTTATTTCCGCTACGCCACGGCCAAAATAAAAAAAGAAACATGATGCAAAGATTCTGCCATGAAAATGTCACGCCATCCGGAATAATTCATTATCTTTGCATACGGAAACACACGGGAATAGCTCAGTCGGTAGAGCACTGGTCTCCAAAACCAGGTGTCGGGAGTTCGAGCCTCTCTTCCCGTGCGACATATGTATATGGGCGTATCATAATTCGATACGCCCATATACATATGTCGCATCTATTAATTCAGTTCAATATTTCACCCTACTTTCACCTTTTGGGCAGGAAGGCCAGAAAATATGGAAATATATAGAACTTACAGACAAACTAAAATTAAGGCGGCTTCCTTGTCCGGAAACCGCCTTGTACGCCCTCAGGGGCTCGAACCCTGGACCCATTGATTAAGAGTCAATTGCTCTACCAACTGAGCTAAGGACGCAT
>CAMWRK010000259.1 GCA_947176655.1 uncultured Prevotellaceae bacterium
CTATACGGCTCTGAGGCCGAATGGGAGAAACTGAGGGACTTTGCCTTCGAGGCCGCACTGACCAGAACGGACGTTGTAGTGCAGCCGAGACAGAGCAACACATGGGGGGCTCTCAGCCTTGACCACGTATATGAATTCATGGGCGGAATGAATCTCGCCGTACGCAACGTGACAGGTAAGGATCCTGACGCTTATCTTGCAGACTACCGTAACCGCAACCACACTAAAATGCAGGAGGTCAAGGAAGCGATCGGAGTAGAAAGCAGAACCACAATACTGAACCCAGCATACATCCGCGAGAAGATGAAGGGCGGAGCCGGAGATGCCTCGGCCATAGCAGATGTTGTACGCAACACCTATGGTTGGAATGTAATGAAACCAGATGCCATAGACAATGAACTGTGGGACAATATCTACAATACATACATAGCTGACACGCACAATCTGGGAACAAAAGAATATTTTACCTCCGTCAGTCCGGCGGCTCTGGAGGAAATAACGGCAGTAATGCTTGAGACTGCACGCAAAGGTATGTGGAAGACATCTGAAGAGCGAATCAAGGCTCTTGCAGAACTCCACACCGAGATTGTCAGCGAATACCGTCCGTCTTGTTCCGGTTTTGTGTGCAACAATGCCAAATTCCGCCAATATATCTCCGGCAAGGTGAACAGTTCATCGGCTACAGATTACAACAAGGCAATCGGGCAGATACGGGCAGAGGCTACTGGAGAGGCCGATGGCATGGTAATGGAGAAAAATGAGCTGAACCGCATTGAAAAGACAGAAAACCACGTCAGCGGAAGCATAATTGCCATAGCAGTGGCAATAAGTCTGCTTGGCATTTTCGTCATCCTGCGTTGCCGACAGAGCAATAGTGAAGAATAATGGAAACTGTCGTTCCCCTCATAATGCTTCTGGTATGTTTGAGCTTTGTGCTCAAACTCACATTCATGCCAAGATGGCTCGCATTGGCTGAATGCGTCCTGCTTGCACTGGCAGTGGCAGGCAGTGTGGACATTGCCATCACACAGTCCAAGACACAGATACAGGAATGGCTCGCTTCACCGGACTTGATGCTTGACACTGCGGTGGTACTTACGGTGGACGTGGCTATACAAATTGCATTCTGCATAGTCATGGCCGGCAGGACACGGAGTATCAGGGAGAGAGTCATAAAATCCATGCTCATGGCCGTGCCGGGGCTGCTTGTAGTTCCCGTAGTGTTTGCCTGTCTTGTCGAAATGATTTTCCTTTTCACAGGCATCGGATTCGGCACGGTGGCGTATGCCTTTGCATGTGGCCTCCTCGTTGTAGTGACACTTGCTGTCTGTGGCATGAAATGGCTGCTGCCGGCAGACGGTCAGCGTCTCGAACTTATTTTCTACCTGAACTGCATAATAGCCATGCTTGGCATCGTGGCCACTGTCAACGGACGTACTGCCGCAACAGGAATGGACAGCACCGACATCACGGCACTTGGAGCAGTTACTGCACTGATGGCAACCGCGGCCTTTACCGGATACATTATTTATAAACATAAAAACAAACATCTGATATGAACGTAATTTCAAACATCCTTTACTGGATCTCAACAGGACTGCTTGTACCTGTAATCGTATTGCTCATTTTCTTTTTCTTCCGTGCGCTGCTTCTCATAGGCATGTTCTTCGGAGAGTACATTGCGGAACATAAGACCTCCTCCATGCTCGACGAAAAACTAAAGCACATGGAGACTGACGAAGTGGTGCCTTTCATCGAAGGGCTGTCAGACAAATCAGACTCTATGGTCATCAGGTACATGAAAGAAATTGTCAAGGCACGCGACAGCATGGCACGCGTGGATATGCTTGTTGCCGACTATGAACTGGCGGCAGAGAAGAACATCGCCCCATCCAAGGTGATGACCAAGATGGGCCCCATACTTGGCCTTATGGGAACACTCATCCCGATGGGGCCGGCACTGGTGGGGCTTGCTGCAGGAGACATTGCGTCCATGGCATATAACATGCAGGTGGCATTCGCTACGACGGTAGTCGGTATGGTGGTCAGCGCCATCGGTTTCATAACACAGCAGGTGAAGGAACGCTGGGCTCTTCACAGCCTGACCCTGCTTGATTTTGTAGTACATACCATAAAGGAACAGGACAAATGAGACAGAGACGTTCGATACTAAACAGTGGAGAAGGGTCAGACCCAATGAGTGTTGTAAGCAACCTATTCGATGTAGCCATGGTTTTCGCCGTTGCACTGATGGTTGCTCTGGTGAGTCGTTACAACATGACAGAAATGTTCTCACAGGAAGACTTCACCATGGTAAAGAACCCCGGCAAGGACAACATGGAAATCATCACCAAGGAGGGAGAAAAGATAAACCGCTACACTCCTTCGGAAAATAACGATGCCTCAGGCAACAAAGGGAAGCGCGTCGGCGTTGCCTACGAGTTGGAAAATGGTGACATTATATATGTGCCAGAGTAATTTCTGACACAATATCTGCATCACAAAAAATGCAGATACAACACTATTGAAAAAAAATGCTTAACTTTGGGTGACTATTCTGATTCTCCATGGATTCGTTAAGCAGCATTGACTCATTCAACCGTTTCTTTTCGGCACGGACACAGCACCCGCAGGTGGCCGTAGCCGAATTGTTACCTGCCGACCCGGCACTGTTCAATACCCGACGATATGATATGTATTGTCTCATTCTGATGGAGGATGAGTTCGGGAAGCTGTATAGGGACGACAAGGAAATGCCATATACCAAGGGTTCCCTGATAACCATACGCCCCGGACAGAGCATGGGTATGAATCTGAGATATGACAGGAAACCACAGGGATGGATTCTCGCATTCAAAGCCGAACTGTTGGAGAAGACCGGACTTGGACGCGATTTCTATATGTTTTCGTATTTTCAGTCGGACTATCCTGAAGCTATAGGGCTTACCGAAATGGAACATAATGTCATAAAGAACTGCTATGCCAATCTGTATGCCGAACTACGCACGCCGCAGGACTATCTCTCAGGACAGATGATACGTCTTGGCATAGGAACTCTGCTGAGCTACGTAAAAAGGTACTATGAACAACAGCACACCACACATATAAGAAAAGGAGAGACTATGGGAGCCAGACTTGAAAATCTGCTGGATCGGTATCTGGGCAGCGGACAGCCAGCACAAAAGGGACAGCCTACAGTGGCATGGTGCGCTGCTCAATTCAATCTAAGCCCCAACTATTTTGGCGACCAAATAAAAAAGGAACTTCATATCACCGCAC
>CAMWRK010000260.1 GCA_947176655.1 uncultured Prevotellaceae bacterium
CCGGCGTGGAGCGCACCAGCAGTTTCTGGGCGCGAAGCCCGTGCGTCGTTGCTGAAAAAGCACCGCATAGGTGCAGTGCTGTCATTATGTAAATAGTATTTATTGCATTCATGTGTGTGGGGTGGCGGTTGTTCTATTGTGCCTCTTGCAGAGTTTACGCACGTGCTTTGTCGAAGGTCACCGGATGTCTTCCGGCTCCGATTCGTTGCCGAAATCGTCCAGCCTTGTCACGGCAAGGTACAGGCCGAATAGGCGCGGCGCGAGCCTGTCATACTCCACCTTGTCCCAGAAGACGCGGACGATGTTCTCCGGATCGGAAGTGTCTACGGGGTATCGCTCCGAGGCATACAGCACGTACCGTGGCGTGCGGTGCGCCTCGCAGGCATATTCGCGGTCGTTCTTCAGTGGCGGAAGCAGTGCCTGCGACGTGTAGTAGTGGTCGCGCACCCACGTCTCCAGCCCCTTGACATTGTCCAGAAGGAAACGCGCGCGGAAGTATGCCGCACCTCCCATGTCCATCTGCCTTATGAATTGCAGCTCACGTGTCACCTCTGCCAGATCCCAGTCCTTTTCGGCAGGGTCGAGGAAATATATCCCCAGTCCCGGAGCCACTACCTTGCCGTGGCTCCGCTCCTTCCAGTCCGCGGCAAAAGGGAAGAAGTGGTTGCCCTTGAAATACATCATGGGAGAGATCATGTCCATGATCCCCTCCTTCAGCCACAGCACCGCATCCTGATATACGGCGTTATAGGCATTCCAGCCCCTGGCCGAATATCGGCTTACGTCGCGGTACTTGCCCACAGGGCTGCACGAAACCCTTACCCACGGCTTCACCTGCTTTATTTCGCTGTACAGCCTGCGGACTATGCGGGTGATGTTGTCTCGCCGCCACTGCTCCCTGTTCCGCGGGCTTTTCTCCGGGTAGCGTATATAGTCGAAGTGTATGCCGTCTATGTCGTAGCGGCCTGCTATCTCGCGGCATATCCCGGCCAGATAGTCATCTGTGCCCGTCAATGCCGGATCCAGATAATACGAACCGTTGTGCCTGTACAGCAGGCCGGGGTGGGTATGTACGAGTGACCTGCGTCCGAGAGCCCTGGCATCCGGAATCTTGCATGCCGGCAAGGTCACGATCCAGGCATGGCACTCCATGCCGCGCCTGTGACACTCCTGTATGGCAAATGCGAGAGGGTCGTATCCCGGGTGCCTGTCATACTTTCCTGTCAGTGCGACGTCCCAGGGTTCTATGTCCGAAGGGTAGAGGACCGTCCCCCTGGTTCTGGTTTGCAGATACACGGTATTTATGCCGTCTTTCTGCAGTCTGTCCAGCATGTCGCACAATTCTGCCTGTTGAGCCTTCCTGCCATGTTCGCAGTCGGCTTTGACCCTAGGCCAGTCCAGTCCTTTTATGGTGGTGAGCCATACGGCGCGTATCTCGTATTTGGGCGCGGCTGTGGCAACCATGCATCCCAATATCATAAATAATGAAAAAAAGCATCTCATGCAGACAAAGGTATGAAAAAAAGTTGTATTTTTGCTGCGGAGAAGATGAAAACTCCCAAGAGACAAGGTCAGATTATCAACTTTAACAACAAACCATTATGAAGAAGATTTTTGCATTCCTGTTTGTTACCGTGTTGACACTTGGCGCTCATGCCCAGTTCGAGAGGGGAACTCACTATGCCGGAGCCAACCTGACAGGCTTGGGTATCGGTTATGAGAAGGGGAACTTTTCTTTTGGCATCGGTGCAGAGTACGGATACTATGTCGCTGATGGCTGGATGGTAGGAGCCACTGTCGGCTATCGTCATCTGGGCGATTTGAATGCCGTGCTCATAAAACCCTCTTTCCGTTACAGTTTTGTACAGAACGGTCTGAATTTGGGATGCGGCATACAGTTGGAACATGCAGGTTCCGGTCTCAACTACGCCCAGTTCTGTCCACAGGTAGGATACACTTTCTATCTCAACCGCAATGTCAGCATAGAACCCGCCATATATGCCGACATCTGCATGAACGAGCCTAAAAACGGCAGCACCGTAGGCCTGAAGATAGGCTTTGGCCTTTATAAATAATCCGTGGCAGGGCGGCACCCTATACCTTATACCCTATGCCTTAATACATATTAGAACAGTATATATTATAACAGTCCGGGGAAGCGTAAGTGCTTGTCAGCATTACGTTTCCCCGGATTATTGTGTTAAGAATGTGCGCTTCCATGCTCAGACTGGAAGCGCACATCGTTAAATTTACCGTATGGCTGATTATATCAGCGGCATGCCGGCTTCGCGGCATGCCTTGCGCATGTCGTCGGGCCAGATGCTTGACTGTGTCTCGCCGATGTGTGCCTTGTGCAGAAGTATCATGCACAGACGGCTCTGTCCGATGCCTCCGCCTATACTTAAGGGCAGGGTGCCGTTCAGCAGACGGCGGTGGAAATATAGGTCCTTGCGGTCGGTCTTGCCCTGCAGTTCCAGCTGTCGCAGGAGGGCTTCGCTGTCCACGCGTATGCCCATGGAGGACAGCTCGATGCTGCGGTCGAGAAAGGGATACCATATCAGCAGGTCTCCGTTCAGTCCCATGTAGCCGTCGGCGTTGGGAGTGCTCCAGTCATCATAGTCCGGTGCCCTGTTGTCGTGCGGTTCGCCGTCGGAGAGTTTGCCTCCGATGCCGAAGATGAAGACCGCACCGTATTTGCGGCATATCAGGTCTTCGCGTTCCTTGGCGTTTTTGCCTGGATAGAGGCGTATGAGTTCCTCGCTGTGGACGAAGTGCACTTCCTCGGGCAGGAATGGGTGCAGTTGCGGGTATGTCTCGCAGATGTAGAACTCCGTGCGGAGTATCGTGCCGTATATGCGTCGTACTATCTGCTTGAGAAAGTCAATGTTGCGCTGCTCGGCTGTCATCGTGCGTTCCCAGTCCCATTGGTCTACGTAGAGCGAGTGCAGATTGTCCAGTTCCTCGTCGGCACGTATGGCATTCATGTCCGTTATTATTCCGTAGCCAGGTTCCACGCTGTACTCAGCCAGAGTGACACGTTTCCATTTGGCCAGTGAGTGTACCACCTCGGCGATGGATTCGTCCATGTCCTTGATTGGAAAAGATACCGGGCGTTCCGTGCCGTTGAGGTCGTCGTTCAGGCCGAGGCCGCGCAGCACGAACAGAGGAGCCGTCACACGGCGCAGGCGCAGTTCGGTGGAAAAGCTGCGCAGAAAGAAGTCCTTGATCTGTTTGATGGCCAGTTCTGTCTGCTTCAGGTCAAGGG
>CAMWRK010000261.1 GCA_947176655.1 uncultured Prevotellaceae bacterium
ATGTGCATCATCCGTCTGAGCATGTCGGCTACCTGTTCCTTGGAAGCGGTTCCTGTCCCCGTGATGGCCATCTTTATTTTCATTGGGGCATATTCAGTGATTGGTACGTCCCTTTCTATCGCCGCAGCCATGGCTACCCCCTGAGCTCGTCCCAGTTTCAACATGGATTGCACATTCTTTCCGAAGAATGGCGCTTCGATTGCCATTTCGTCCGGCAGGTATGAATCAATAATGCCGGTGATTCGTTCAAAGATGTGTCCGAGTTTCAGATAGTGGTCACCGTACTTTCTGAGGTCTATTATCCCAAGTGCCTGCATCTCCGCCTTTTTGCCGCATACACGGATTACCCCGTATCCCATTACGTTGGTTCCGGGGTCTACGCCCAAAATGATCTTTTCCGTTCCGTTTGCAGTCTGTGCCACTTGGCCTTTGTCTTTGGGATGTCCGTGAAAAATATCCTATTTATCGGTCATTTCTCCCTCGATGATAAGACGTATTATCTTATTCTTGGCGTTTGAACGGACTGTTATTGTCTTTGAGAACGGACCGGGTATCAGCCCTTTGCCGTTGTATGTCACATCTATACTGCCTTTTGCACCGGGTTTGACCGGTTCCTTGGTGAAAGCCGGAACGGTACATCCGCATGAGGCAAAAGCCTGATTGATGATAAGCGGAGCCGTGCCAACGTTAGTGAAAATGAAGCTGCATTGGCGTACAGGGTCTGATTCGGGAAATACACCGAGATCGTATCTGAGTGTGTCGAACTTTATTTCGGCATAGTTATCCGCGTTGCTGCTTCCGTTAGGGCGTACTTCGCTGTGTATCGATTTCTGGGACTGTGCAATCATGCCAAGGGCTATTCCAATGGTGAAGCAGATGAGTAGCAATGCTTTTTTCATGTTCTTATGGTGTTTTCGTTCCATTCACAAAGGTATGAAAATAATCCATTATCTTGAACCGTGTAAAGCAATAAATGCCATTATATGTAAAAATGAAGCTAAAAAGGCGTGCCGGGCCATACAAATTGTGGCTCGGCACGCAGTGTCTTGTTATTCATGTTACAGGTTCTCGCATTCTTTCAGCCAGCTTGCGGCGGATGCGTCGCTTGGCATTTGCCAGTCTCCTCTCGGTGACAGTCCGCAACTTCCTGCTTTCGGCCCGTCCGGCAGACATGAGCTTTTGATCTGCTGGGTGAATAAAAGCCGGTAGAATGTCGTCAACCACTTCTTGATGGTTTCATCCTGATATGCACCTCCGGCAAAGGCATTGCGTGCCAGCATGAATATCTTGCCTGGCCTGAAACCGTGCCTCAGTACGTAGTAAAGGAAGAAATCGTGCAGTTCGTATGGTCCTACGAGGTCTTCGGTCTTCTGCTTTATCTCTCCGTCCTCCCCGGCTGGTATCAGTTCCGGCGAGATAGGCGTGTCTATGATGTCTTTCAGTATTTCCCGTGTCGTGTCGTCCTTTTCCACTTCCGCACACCATGCCACGATGTGGCGTATGAGCGTCTTGGGAACGGAACCGTTCACACAGTACATCGACATGTGGTCACCGTTGTATGTCGCCCATCCCAATGCCAGTTCAGACAGGTCGCCGGTACCTATTACCATACCGTTCACTTGGTTTGCAATGTCCATGAGTATCTGCGTCCGCTCTCTGGCCTGTGCATTTTCGTATGTGACATCGTGTCTGGTCAGGTCGTGTCCTATGTCATTGAAGTGTTGTATGCATGATTCCCTGATGCTGACTTCGCGTACCGTTATGCCAAGTTGTTTCATGAGTGTCATGGCATTGGTATATGTGCGGTCTGTTGTGCCGAATCCAGGCATTGTCACGCCGATGATGTCCTTGCGGTTCATGCCCATCATGTCGTATGTACCTACGGTAACAAGAAGTGTCAGTGTGCTGTCCAGTCCACCGCTTATGCCTATTACGGCAGTCTTGCACCTGGTGTGTTTCAGCCTTTTTGCCAGTCCGAGCTCCTGGATGCGGAATATCTCTTCCGAACGCCGGGTCAGTTCTTCCTTGCTTTCCGGGATGAATGGGTGGGGGCTGAACGTGCGTGTCAGTTCCAGATCTTGTCTTACCATCATGTCCGTGTCGGTGTGCATGCATGTCTCATTTCCGAGCATACGAACCGCATCACAGAAGAGCTTGTTGCTGCGTCGTTCGTTGCGGATGTATTCCACGTCTATTTCGCTGAACACCATACGCGCTTCCATTCCCGGTGTCGTGTTTTCTGTCAGTGCGGTACCGTTTTCGTATATCATGGCCTGTCCGCCGAAAACAAAGTCCGTGCTGCTTTCGCCGAAACCTGCACCGGCATAGACATATCCGCAGATGCACCGTGCGCTCTGTCCGCTGATGAGGTTACGGACGTATGCGCCTTTGCCGGCCTGAATGCTGTCTGCCGAGAGGTTAAGGATTATTTCCGCTCCGAGGAGTGACAGGTTTACGGATGGTGGTGCCGGTGCCATGAGATCCTGTCCCACTTCTATGGCAAACGAGCAAGACGGAGTGTTGAAAATGCGGTTACGCACTATTTCCACCAGTTCGCCGCAGAGCCAGACCTTGGCGCATTCCATGTCCAGTACAGAACTGAACCAACGCTTTTCGGAGCTGTTCCTGTAACTGGAAAGGTAGGATTTTGCCACTACGCCAAGTATCTTGCCTTTCTGCAGCACCACTGCACAGTCCAGAAGCCCGCATGGACATGCTACCGGCATTCCCACCACTATCACCATGTCTATGGAGCGGGTGAAGTCCATAAGTTTCATCAATGCCACCTCTGCTTCCTCTATCAGTGTCTGCTGGAAGAACAGATCCTGGCATGTGTATCCGGTGAGGCTGAGTTCGGGTGTCACAAGGATTTCCACTCCCTGCGCCTGTGCTTTGAGCACCAGTTTCTCTATCTCCTCGACATTGAATTGCGGGTCGGCAACTCTGACTTCGGGAATGCCGGCTCCGACTCTGACGAATCCGTGTCTCATACGCTAATAGCTGGTGTTATTTGATCATCTCTACGGATCTCTTTACGAATCTGGTCAATGCCTCGCCGCTGAGCATGCCGTTTTGCAGCAATGCCAGGTCTATGAGCTGGCTGATGCGCTCCTCGTTGTCGTTGTCCAGCAACTCCTTTACGAGAGGAGCGTCTGTGTTTAGAACCATGTTGTACATGTCGGGCATCTCGCCGTAGAACTGCATCCCCGGCTGCAGACGCGCCATGTCCTTCATTCGGCGCATGTACTCGCTCTGTGTTATGA
>CAMWRK010000262.1 GCA_947176655.1 uncultured Prevotellaceae bacterium
CGAGGGATACGTCATGCCGGAGACCTCGCCCATGCTTTCCTTCACACGTCCCGGCGACATCATACCGGGCTGTGCAGGCCTGCCGTTGCCTTGCTGCGAGTGCAGGATCATAGACGGCGAACTGTGTGTGAAGGGCGACAACGTGATGAAGGGCTACTATAACCGTCCGGAGGAGACGGCGGCGCTCTTTGACGAGAACGGCTATCTGCATACCGGCGACCTGGCACGCTTCGACGCAAAGGGCAGGGTGTACATCACCGGTCGCAAGAAGGAAATCATAGTGCTTTCCAACGGCAAGAACGTACAGCCATTGGAGATAGAGTTCAAGATAGAGAAGTACGACAGATACGTCAAGGAGTGTGCAGTCTCCTATCACAGGGACAAGCTTGTTGCCGTCATAGTGCCTCAGGACGACATTGCCTCTGGCAGGACGGATGCCGAACTGGAGGCTCTGCTCAAGCGGGAGGTGCTGGAACCGTACAACAACGAGGCTCTGAACTACAAGAAAGTGATGTCCATCTTCCTTCTGCACGGCGCATTGCCGCGCACCAGACTGTCCAAGATACAGCGATACAAGGTGCTGGACATTCTGAACGGCAGTGCGGCATCCGCAGGCCTGGAAACGAAGATTGCGGAACCGGACACTGAGGAATACCGCGTCATCAGGGACTACATACGTAGGGAGAAGCATCTTGATGCCGTGCGTCCGACAGACCATCTGGAGACAGACCTCGGCATGGACTCGCTGGATCGCGTCAGCATGCAGGAGTTTATAGAGCAGACCTTCGGTGCCGAGGTGAATGCCGACACCATGCTGTCATTCCCCACATTGCAGGCACTTGCCGAACATGTTGCTGCTCAGAAGACACATCTCGACGTCGCTACAGACACGGACTGGCACCAGTTGCTCAACTCCGTTCCGGCAGAGGTCCCGTCCACACCCACGGCACTGCTTCCAATAAGTGCATGTCTGTGCCGCATACTGAACCGGCTGTATTTCCGTCTCTCTGTCAGAGGACGAGAGAACATCCCCTCGGAAGGCTCATTCATCATTGCCCCGAATCACCAGAGTTTCCTGGACGGTCCGCTGGTGACAAGCGGACTGTCGGTGGGCACGCTTATGGACAGCTACTTCTATGCCGCAGAGGAACATGTACGTTCCGGACTGCGCCGCTCCATGGCACGCCAGTGCAACTTCATCCTTATGCAGCATGCCAATCTGAAGACCTCCATCCTGAATATGGCCTCTGTGCTGCGTGCCGGCAAGAACCTCATAATTTTCCCGGAGGGGCGCCGTACAAACACCGGAGAAATGGGTACGTTCAAGAAGACCTTTGCCATTCTTGCCAAGGAACTGAACATTCCCATAGTGCCGGTGCGCATAACCGGAGCCTACGAGGCCTGGCCGCGCCACCGCACTCTGCCCAGTCCACGCAAGGTGACGGTGGAATATCTGCCGCCTGTCATGCCGGATGCGACAATGTCATACGATGAGATTGCAGAGCGGGTAAAAAGTATTATAGCAAGTTAGCGGTGTGGTGAACGCACTTCTTTTATTCGCTCTTCAGATAATCTTCCGGTATGGTGCTGGCACTGCCGTCGCGTTTTGCGAAATAGTGCGGTGACATGATTTCCACACCGGCCTCGTTGAAGGTGTCCTGGATGTTCTGGTGCAGGTCGGAAGTTATCTGAGCCAGCTTGTCCACGTCCTTGATATAGGCATTTATCTGGTAGCATGGGTAGTAGTCCTGCAACTCCGTTTCAAGGACAAACGGTTTGGGATGCTCCAAGACTCCCGTAGTGTTGCGTGCCGCGTTGATCAGCAGTTGGTGTATCTGTCTCCATGGAGCATCATATCCGATGGTTACCGTGGTGTGGATAATCAGTCCGAACTGGCGTGCCGATGCGCTGTAGTTGACAGTGTGCGACGACATGATAAAGGCATTGGGTATTGTCACCACCTCGTTCTTGGGGGTGCGCAGACGCGTCACGAACGGTGTCTTCTCTATGACGTTGCCCGTCGTGTCATTCAGTTTGATACGGTCGCCGACTTTGAACGGACGCATGTAGGTGATGACAAGTCCGGCAATGATATTGCCTATCACCGTACTTGAACCTAAGGATATGATCAGACCGACGAAAACGGAGATGCCTTGGAACACACCTGAATTGGAGCCTGGCAGATAGGGATAGATCATCGCTACCATAAAGGCGTATAGCAGGAAACGTATGATGTTGAATGTAGGCTTGGCCCAGTCGGGATAGAATCCCGTAATCTTAAGTTTCTCGTTTTCTATCTCGTTGGCGATATGGCGTATGCCTTTGACGATGTACTTGATACAGTACCATATCACCAGAATGATGAACAGGTTGGGTATGTATTCAACTATCGAACTCATGACCATCTTGATAGGCTCGATGATGTAGAAGAATATCTTCATGGCCAGTGCCTCGGTCTGCGGGAAAATGGCGAACAGTATTGGGACACTGAATGTCAGCTGTATCAGCAGCACGATGTATCGCAGGATGTTGCTGAAGAAAATCAGTACAAGTCCGAGGCTGTGCGTGTTGAGCAGCTCATAGTCACGTATGATGAACGGGCGCAACCGTTGCTGTTTGAAACGTATGATGCGCCGGCGCAGTTTGCGGAACATGTAGTTGGTCAGCCGGAACAGGACGAACTGTATGGCCAGCACCAGAAGGAAGAATATGGCCCGCTTGACTATCTGCAAGATGTTGTACTCCTCCTTCAGCGACTTTATCTTGGTTTCGAGTATTGGCATGTACTGTTCTGCCAGTTCCCTGCGTGTCGTTCCCAGCCAGAGCGCATCCTGGTCAGTAATGCTGACAATTACCTTGCTGCCATACATTATGTCTGTGTAGCCGTCGTTTTCCAGTGCATGTACGGAATCGCTGTGCAGGCTTCTGTCCGTACCTATTTTAGTGACCATGTCGCTAATCATTTCCGCACGGTCAAAGGCGGAATAGCCCCCTCTTTCGGCATAGAGAATAAACAGTGTATCCTCGTCCACGAGAACGGGAACACCAGGAGTGAGCTCACGCAAAGAGTCTATGCAATGACGTTGTTCCGCCATTTTCAACGAGTCCGCTTTCAGGCTTTGGTTGCGGACGTTCTCAAGTTCTGTGCGCAGAAGTATTTCGTTCAGCTTCATCTCCTGTAACTGGAGTTTCATCTCCAGAAGGCGGATTGAGTCCTGCGCGTGTCGGTCTTCGTCAGTCGTCGTATTGTTGGCTGTTGAGGC
>CAMWRK010000263.1 GCA_947176655.1 uncultured Prevotellaceae bacterium
CCGTGAGCTTCTGCGTGGCGTCCACGTCGTTGCTGACTATCTCCCGCAGGAATATCTCATGATCACTGTCTAGAAACTTTTTGATTACGGGGAAGATGTTCTCTGGCGTTACCCCTATGTTACCTTGTTTCATATTATATATGGTATATGGTTAATGTTTTCTTTCCTGTGCTGTACCTGCATCGCGCTCCTTACTTTGGCATCGTGCCTACAGCCTTATCACTTTATCCTCGGATATTCCTTCGGGTACGCTCTTTCCTTCCGGGATGTCGGCCAGCAGCATTTCGCAGACAGGGTCTTCTATTATGCGCTGTATGGCGCGCCTCAGCGGGCGTGCACCGTACTGTACATCGTAGCCTTCGTTGGATATCCGCTCTATTGTCTTGTCCGACAACTCCAGTGTATATCCCATTTCCGTTATGCGCCGCAAGAGCGGAGCCAGTTCAATGTCCGTTATGCGTCGTATGTCTTCCCTGGACAGTTGGTCAAAATACACGATGTCGTCCAGACGGTTCAGGAACTCAGGTGCGAACTGCTTTTTCAGAGCCTTGTCCACAATGGCGCGTGTCTGCTGTCTGCGGTCATCGTCCGTGCTGTCTCTGCGGAAACCTATGCCTGTGCCGAAATCCTTTATCTGCCGCGTGCCTGAATTGCTGGTCATGATTATGACCGTGTTGCGAAAGTCTATCGTAGTGCCGTTGCCGTCTGTCAGGCGTCCTTCGTCCATCACCTGCAGGAGTATGTTGAATACGTCCGGGTGAGCCTTCTCTATCTCGTCAAGCAGGACAATGGAGTATGGCTTGCGTCTCACGCGTTCGGTCAGCTGTCCGCCCTCCTCGTAGCCTACATATCCCGGGGGGGCGCCCATCATGCGGCTTACCGTATGCTTCTCCCCGTACTCGCTCATGTCTATGCGTATGAGCGATGTCTCGCTGCCGAACATCTCAAGAGCCAGACGCTTCGTCAGATATGTCTTGCCCACTCCCGTGGGGCCGACGAACAGGAATGTTCCTATGGGGCGGTTGGGGTCTTTCAGTCCTACGCGGCTGCGCTGTATGGCACGCGCCACCTTGCGCACGGCCTCGTCCTGTCCCACAACCTTGTTTCTGAGGTTCGTTTCCAGTTGGCACAGTCTGCTGTTTTCCTCGTCGCCGATGCGGTGTGCCGGAATGCCGGTCATTATGCTGACAATCTGTGCCACTGTTTCTGCCGTCACCTGCGTACAGTTCTGCTCCTGCTGTTCGACCCATGCCTGCCTGAGCTGTTCGAGTTGCTCAGTCTTCATCTGCAGTTCATCGCGCAGATCGGCTGCCGTCTCGTAGTTCTGCGACTTTATGGCCATGTCCTTGCGCTCCTCTATGTCGCGCAGTTCCGTTTCCAGATTGTCAATCTCCATGTTGGCCGGTATGTTGGCGATGTGCATGCGTGCCCCGCTTTCGTCCATGGCATCTATGGCCTTGTCCGGGAATGCCCTGTCGCTTATGTAACGTTGTGTCAGACGTACGCAGGCCTCCAGAGCCTCGTCGGTGTACTGCACCTTGTGGTGTTTTTCGTATGCCGGTTTCAGTCGGTGGAGTATCTGGAGTGTCTCCTCGCTTGTCGTCTGTGCCACCATTATCTTCTGGAAGCGTCTGTCCAGTGCGCCGTCTTTCTCTATCGTCTTGCGGAACTCGTCTATGGTGGTGGCACCTATGCACTGCATCTGTCCGCGCGCCAGTGCCGGTTTGAGCATGTTAGCGGCATCCATGCTGCCCTGCGAACCGCCTGCACCTATTATGGTGTGTATCTCGTCTATATATATAATGACATCAGGGTTCTTTTCCAGTTCCTGCAACAGGTTGCGTACACGCTCTTCGAACTGTCCGCGGTATTTTGTCCCGGCCACCATTCCGGCCATGTCCAGTGTCAGCACGCGTTTGCCCCACAGTTGGCGTGCCACCTTGCGGTTCACTATTCTCTGTGCCAGTCCCTCCACTATGGCACTTTTGCCTACTCCCGGCTCGCCTATGAGTATCGGATTGTTCTTCTTGCGCCTGGACAGTATCTGCGCCACTCTCTCCATCTCCTTCTCGCGCCCTACTACGGGGTCGAGTTCTCCTTTCCTGGCCTTTGCTGTCAGGTCGGTACAGAACGTGTCCAGTACCGGCGTGCCGTTTCTGCCTCCTTTTTTCTTGGTGAGGGTGGGGGAGTCGCTGTCGTCCGAACCGCTCATTTCATACGCACCTCCCGCACCGGATTGCTCGTCGTCGCTGGTCTCATCGTTCTCGTCGCTGGTCTGACTGTATCCGCTGCGTGTGTCGCCGTATAGGTTCTCGCGCGTCAGTCCGTGCTCCTCCAGAAGCTGCTGTATGGGGCTGCCCTGATCCTTCAGCATGGCTCTGAGCAGGTGTTCCGTGTCTACTTCGTCCGCATGCTGTGCACGCGCTTCCAGTACGCTCAGGCGCATCAGTCTGGTGGACTCTGTGTTGAGTTCCATATCGCTTTTGTCCGGAACAACGGGAACTTTTTTCTCCCGTGCCACCTTTTCCAGATGCCGTTTCAGGGGTATCAGGTCAGGCTGCACGTGGTGCATCATCCGGGTGGCTTTGCTGACATTTTGTCTCAGTATTCCCAGCAACAGGTGCTCTGGTGACACATTGTCACATTCTGTTCTTTCCGCTTCCTCTCTGGAGAGGTTGAATACCGAGGCCATATCTTTAGAGAACTTGTTGTTCATAATGTGTATATTCGGGTTATGCAGGCTCTTTACGTGATTGCCGTGCAGGGTTGTCTGTACATGTAGTGCAAAAACCGTGCCAAAATGCCAGACCCATATTGTCCCTAAAATCCCGAAACCAAAAATAATGTTTCTTTTCTTTGGTTAATTGGGCGAATCTTCATACCTTTGCAGCCGCAAGAAAGGGTGGGAATCTCCGCCGGTTCTTCCTTTTGTTGACGTTGGTTCGGTAGCTCAGTTGGATTAGAGCAGCAGCCTTCTAAGCTGCGGGTCAAGGGTTCGAGCCCCTTCCGAATCACACAATCCGTAAGGCTGCCTGTTGAGAGGTGGCCTTTTTTTTATTGAAAAATCTTTACGCATTAGCGTTGGATTGGCTGGATTTGACCGATGCCTTCAACACAAAAAGGCGGGCGTGTGGATAGGGCGGGAAGAGGTTCGGCGGACTATGCCTGATTCCAATGTACGAAAACTCTTTTGTTTTTTATTCTGTTTCTGAG
>CAMWRK010000264.1 GCA_947176655.1 uncultured Prevotellaceae bacterium
GAGTTGACAACAACGGCAGTGAGAATGCCGTCGAAATCTGCACGGATGGCATTGTAGGTCTTCATTGCCTCAATGTAGCCCAATGTGTCACCGGCCTTTACTTCCTGTCCAATCTGCACTGGCTGTTCCTGGGAATCCTTGGTACGGAAGAACTTACCCTCCAGTGGTGCCAGTATATCCTCGCCGTCCCCGGCAGCTATCTGCGTCTGTGCGACAGGCTGCGTTCCAGCCGGAGCATCGTTGCCATAGGCAATGTTCACCTCGTATGTCTGACCGTTGAGACTCACCTTGATGCTTTTGGGCAGTTCGGCAACTCCTGCGGCAGGCGCATTCTTCTTAGCCTTGCGTTCTGCCAGATCCTTTTCGAAATCAGCCTTGGCCTTGCCGCTCTTGTATGCCTCATACTGGGACGGATGCATGGAGTACTCGAACAGTTCCTCGTCGTCCTCTCCAGTTTCCCATCCTTGAGCCTGCATCTTCTTTCTGTAATCCTCCAGATCATCGGGGTAGTAGCTCTGCGGATCGGCGGTCTCGAACTCGCGTCCCTGTTCCTTTGCCATAGCAATAATCTCCGGAGCGACAGGGCCAGGCAACTGGCCGCTCTTGCCCAGAATCATATCCCAGATATTATCAGCAATCATGCTCCAGCGCTCCTTGCCTTTCTCCATCTGAATGACATTCATCAAGGCAAGGTTCTTCACATACTGGCTGAAGGGGGTCACCAGACAGGGATAGCCGACTTTAGGCCAAACGTAAGCGACCTCGTCGAAGAGTTTCACCAGCAACTGGTCGGTAGTCAGTTCTGGCTGGTTGTTCTTCACCTTCCACTTGTTCAGGCTCTTCAGGTTATCCTCCAGATCCGTCATCAGAGACCCCATCATGCCGCCAGGCAGACCTGGCTTGATAAGCAGGGAGTTGTTGACATGATTGAGCGAGGGAATATAATAGCCCAGAAAGTCATCGTACATCTCCTGCATGATGGTACGCGCCTCCATATAGGCTTCCATGTTTATCTCTTTCACCTTGAATCCGGCGTCTTTCAGCATCTCCTGTACCGTAATGATGTCAGCATGGCCGGTGCCCCATGAGAGGGGAGACATACCAGTATCAATATAGTCGCAACCGGCCTTGGCTACCTCGAGAATGGAGGCTACGCAGAATCCGGGACCGGCATGAGAGTGATACTGAACGACAACATCCGGATTTTCTGCCTTGATGCCGGCCACTATCTTGCCGAGACTTACCGGACGGCCTATGCCGGCCATGTCCTTCAGGCAAATCTCATCGGCACCTGCCTCGATAAATGTTTTGGCCAGGTTAACGTAATATTCAACCGTATGGATGGGGCTATATGTAATGCACAGCGAGGCCTGGGCTATCATGCCGGCCTCTTTGGCATAACGGATAGAAGGTATAACGTTGCGCGGATCGTTAAGTCCGCAGAAAATACGTGTAATATCCGTTCCCTGCGCTTTCTTTACCTTGTAAAACAATTTCCTCAAATCCTTGGGACAGGGACTCATGCGCAGTCCGTTGAGGGCGCGATCCAGCATGTGAGTCTGTATGCCTGCCTCATGGAACGGCTTTGTCCACTGACGAACGCTCTTGTTCGGATTCTCGCCATAAAGGAGATTCACCTGCTCGAAACCGCCTCCGTTAGTTTCCACCCTGTCAAAGCATCCCATGCGGATAATCGCCGGAGCGACTTTCAACAACTGATCCACTCGGGGCTGATACTTACCGGCACTCTGCCACATATCGCGGAAAACCAGGCTGAACTTTACTTCTTTCATATATCAGTTTTTGTCTTAAATATTCCTTTTACCCTAAAAAAAACTAAATCTTCCTAGCTCTTTCCACATGTCCCTTGCCTCCTGTCAACTGTCTGACAACCTCGTTCAGGATTGCCATGGTGGAAGCATCGGGCATACCGCCGACGGCACGAGGAACCTTCTTTACCGAAGCCTGCATTTCTTCCGGAGCCAGTCTGTTAACGACATTTATCAACAACTTGCCTCCGTATATCACTATCAGCAGAATGACAAACACCGTAGACATGCCGACAACCAGCAACTGCAAGCCAAGATTCAAATTATCCATAATATAAGCATATTTACCATTGATGCTACAAAGATACATTTTTTTCATGAGAAAACGTGCACGGCGATACAAAAAAGTCCCCCGGACTGTCCGGAAGACTAACGTGACAAAGTCATGGAAACTCCAATATTATCCACACACACACCACACGGAGGATTCTCCTTGTCTATGCGGAGATTAAGCGAGACGATACGCGGGAAATCGGACAGAAGCCTCTGCCCCGTCCGGTAGACCAGATGCTCCAGCAATGCTGCCGGAACCGCCATCTCCTGACGTATTACGGAAATAATATCTGCATAGGAAACTGTCCCGGCAAGTTCGTCACCGGACAATGCCTCGTCGGAGACCTCGGCTTCGGCTTCCAGCGTGACATAAAACACAGTTCCAACCAGGCGTTCCTGTGGCATCACGCCATGAAAGCCCGTGAGAGCAAGGCGCTCTATGTGTATTACACTAATCATCCATGCCCTCCGCAGCCTGCTGACTGTCGGCATCAGCACTGCAGGCATGCACGTATCGCTTCAGTGCCTTGGCTACACCGGACACCCATGTGTTCATATTGTCGGAATCCAGCTGCAGGGACGAAATCAGAGCGATGACGTTCTCCAGCGGCATGCCGTAGCGCAACACACCGGATATGAGCTTTGCATAATTCCAGTATTCCGGATTGAAGCGTTCGGACAACCCTTCTATCGTTATCTTGTATCCGCGCTTGTTCACAAACTGGAAATCATAGCGGCGTGAACCGTCCTTCAGCACACGGCGCAGGATATGCCCGCTGCTCACACTCTTGGGGATCATTATTCCCTCGTCATCATCCAATATGCCGGTAAAAATCTCATAGGGACGTCCGTTGATAAGGCCTACGAAAGCCACCCAGCGATCCTTCTTGTTCTGGAAGCGGACAATATCGCACTCCAGAGACTCAGGGCGGGGATTTTGCTTTCCCGCAAGAGGCGATGCCTGAAACCCTTGTCTGCGGATGGCCTCTGCCAACGTCACCGACATTGCCTCATTCGCCTCGGCAGTATAGCGTATGTCTGTAAACACCTGTGCCAGCGTTTCCTTGCCGTTTATTTCCACGAACCTTCTGTTTTCAGG
>CAMWRK010000265.1 GCA_947176655.1 uncultured Prevotellaceae bacterium
TGATATATCCCTCTGGCGAATACTCCTCGCTGGCTCCGACAACCACAACCGTACCCTTGGCAAAATCTTCCAGAGAACACCATACCCCTTCAGGAATCACTACGGCATAATCTGGTCTGTCCAACAGGAACTCGCGTCTCTCACGTCCGTTGCTTACGACAAGACGGAAATGGCCACTGACGCAGCAAACAACCTCCTTGCACGTTGCATGCGCATGCCCTCCGCGCATGGCTCCGTCCGGCACATCCGTTATCCAGAACATACGTTTCAGAGGAAAAGGAAAATCTTTCATCTCCTCGACAAAGGTCAGCAGCCCCCTGTTGTCTCCAGATGAACGCAAGCATATCTCCAGTCCCTCCAAAGCGGCACACCCGTCTCCTGTCATAACAATGATTCTATATTCTTTTGGCAAATTTAGATAAAAATCATGAAACTACCACACCTATACAATAAAAGAATAGGTATTGACACTAAATTGTGACACCTGTAGATTCAACAGCTAACGCTAAGTGCAAAAAAAGTCACAAACACTTGCAGGAATCAGAAAAAAGCCATACCTTTGCATCGCAATTGAGAAGTCAGACGTCTGGAGAGACGCGTCAAAAGACCCTTTGTAAGACACAGGAAGCATCCAAGTTTGGAAGTGTGGGTGAGTGGCTGAAACCACCAGTTTGCTAAACTGACGTGCGGGTTTACCGTACCGGGGGTTCGAATCCCCCCGCTTCCGCCAAAGGTCTTAGATAAGCACTCAGTTGCCAACGGCGATTTCGTCTAGGGGTTAGGACACATGCCTCTCACGCATGGAACACGGGTTCGATTCCCGTAGTCGCTACAAGAAAGACTTAGGAGGTGAACACTTATCGTAGATGTTCTCCTCCTATTTTCGTATTCTGATACTTTTTCCTTAACTTTGCATACATGAAGAATATATGGAAGAAAGCCTGCGCATATTATCCCATATCGGACAATGCACGACAGGCCATGCTTGCGGAAATGCACATTATGAGAGTGCCGCGTAACACTTATCTGGTGCAATCCGGAGTGTTGGACCATAACGTATACTTCATTGAGGAGGGAATAACGCGTTCGGTCTTCCATAAGGACGGTACAGACACAACGACATGGTTCAGTATGGAAGGAGATATAACATTCGGAATGTATTCCCTGTACCACAACATGCCGTCAGTGGAAAGCGTAGAAACACTCACGGACTGCACCATCTATGTCATACCGATAGAAAAACTCAACACGCTGTACACGCAATACATAGACATTGCCAACTGGGGGCGGGTGTTGCACCAGGAGACAAACCGGATTATGAGCCACATATTCGTAGAACGTCTGCAACTGTCCCCAAAAGAACGGTATGAATGCTTCCTGACACATTTTCCGGGATTGCTTAACAGGGTGAAACTTAAATATGTGGCCGAGTTTCTCGGAATGTCAATATACACACTGAGCAGAATACGCTCCACAAAATGAACAACGGATCCCGCTGGTATTTATGGTGTGCGGATATTCCCAAGGCTTCAGGCATTTTTTGCTTTTGGGCAAAAAAGAACATCTGAGTGACAGATATTGTCCATTCGCCATAGGCATACATCCCTATTATAACTACCTTTGTACTGTTATGCAACAGGAGAGACGTACCTGACGCAGTATCCCATACCAGATATTAAAGTATAAACAAGTAATAAGGTTTTATGGAAACAAGAACAGAAATTGCACCGACAACGGCATTTGCCGACACCAAGCCGCATTACGAGTTGCTCGACGGCCTGCGCGGAGCGGTGGCACTGATGGTAGTGTGGTATCACATCTTCGAGGGATTTGCCTTTGCCGGCGGAGGGGCTATTGAGACATTCAATCACGGACACATAGGTGTCGATTTTTTCTTCATGCTGTCCGGCTTCGTCATCAGCTATGCCTATGACGACAGGTGGCAGGCCAATGGGAAGAAACATCTCGGAACGACAGCCTTTTTCAGACGCCGCCTTATCAGGCTGCACCCCATGCTAATAATGGGAGCCATCATCGGACTCACAGCCTTCCTCATCCAGGGAGGCGTAAAATGGGACGAAAGTGAGACCGCTGTGGCATGGAGTTTGGTAGCTCTGATATGCACAGTACTATTCATTCCTGCCTATCATGGAGCCAGCTACGAAATACGTGGAAATGGCGAGATGTTCCCGCTTAACGGCCCAAGCTGGTCCTTGTTTTTTGAATACATAGGCAACATTATCTATGCCCTCGCCATAAGGCGTATGTCAAACAAGACTCTCTGTGCATTTACCCTCATAACCGGCATATTGTGGGGATGGTTCTTCATCACAGACATGTCGGGATATGATATGCTTGGAGTGGGATGGGCCTTGGATAGGACAAATTTCATCGGAGGCCTGTTGCGAATGACATTCCCGTTCTCAGTCGGCATGCTCATAGCACGGAACTTCAAACCCGTGAAGGTTCCCGGCATCTTCTGGATCTCCATAGCCGCACTGTTCGCATTGTTCTCTGTGCCATACATACCGTCCGACGTACTGCCATACAATGGCATAAGCCTTAACAGCATATATGAAATGCTGTGCGTGATATGCGCCTTTCCCCTTATCGTGTGGCTGGCCGCATCAGGCAGCAACAACGGCAACATATCCCGGAGAATCTGCACTTTCTTTGGTGACATATCATATCCGTTATACATCGTACACTACCCCATCATGTATCTTTTCTATGCGTGGCTCATCAAAAACAAGCTGTACACACTAAGCGAGACATGGCCTGTAGTGATTTCGGTAATGACACTTAGCGTCCTGATAGCATACACGTGTCTGAAAATATATGACGAACCGGTGCGCCGTTGGCTGACAAAACGATTCATTAATAAGTCTTAGCAGACTGATAGAAAGTGACAGCCCATACACATAACAGACAATGGGATGTGTTTACAACGCACATCCCATTGTCTGTTATATCAAAATAGAGAAACCCTCTACATCCAATGTTAACTTACTTGGAAAAGTATCTCTTCAGCAGCCCCTCGAAACCGCGACCGTGACGTGCCTCGTCCTTGGCCATCTCGTGTACTGTATCATGGATGGCGTCAAGATTGGCAGCCTTAGCGTTTTTGGCAATGCGCATCTTGTCTTCGTTAGCGCCAGCCTCAGCGTGCATACGCTTC
>CAMWRK010000266.1 GCA_947176655.1 uncultured Prevotellaceae bacterium
GGGCAAGTGGGTATGTACACAAATGTATACAAATACAAAAACCCAAGCAAAAAAGACTATGTGACGCACGACAAAGCCAGTTAACAAAAAACTCACGAATCAAGGCATAGGATGAAACACAGAATATCAGATGGAACACAGAATACAGGCAAGAGAGAAAAATTGTGGAATGCCAACTATTGGAAGGTGATGTGCAGCAACTTCCTGCTGTTCTTCGCATTTTATATTCTCACTCCCATGTTGCCAATATATCTGAACACGCAGTTCCATGCCGACAAGGACATGATCGGTCTGGTATTGTCCGGATACGTTGTCTCCACCTTGTTTGTCAGACCTTTCAGCGGCTTCATCGTCGACACGTTCAACCGCAAGAAGGTTCTGATGACATGCTTCTTCGTGTTCTTCATCTGCTTTGCAGGTTATATCGGAGCCGGCACCCTGCTGATGTTTGCCATAGTGCGCACACTCCACGGCATTCCGTTCGGTGCATCAACCGTTGCCAACAGTACCGTTGCCATAGACGTGCTGCCGTCGTCACGCCGCAGCGAAGGCATAGGGTTCTACGGTCTGAGCAACAATCTGGCCATGGCAATAGCACCGTCGGCTGGCATATATCTGTATTCAGCCACAGGCGACTTCAAACTTCTCTTCTGGCTGGCCTTGGTGCTCTCCCTGACAGGCTTCCTGTGCACATGCAGCGTCAGGATGCCGAAACGCGAGACCGTACCGGACAAGCCCAAACTCAGCATGGATCATTTCTTTCTCGGCAGAGCATGGCTGATGGCGATAAACATATCTCTATTCGCTCTCTGCTGGGGCGTAGTGAGCAACTATGTAGCCATATACAGCCGTGATGTCCTGCACATAACGGACGGCACCGGCCTGTTTTTCATGATTCTATCCGCCGGCCTCTTTGTCTCCCGTCTCATCGGTTCGCAAAGACTGCGTGCCGGAAAACTCACGGAAAACTGCACCATCGGCGTACTGCTGTCCCTTGTCGGATATACCCTCTTTGCCTTATCGCTCGGTAAATGGACATACTATCTTTCGGCTCTGTTCGTAGGACTGGGCAACGGACAGATGTACCCGGCCATGCTCAATATGTTCCTGAAGGTGGCGCGCAACGACCAGAGAGGTACGGCGAACTCATCCATTCTTATTTCCTGGGACTTGGGCATGGGCCTCGGCATTCTCTGCGGCGGGTTCCTTGTGGAGTACGTCAGCTACGGCATGGCGTTCTGGATCACTGCTATCGCACAGGGTACAGGAACTTTGCTGTTCATCGCATATACACGCCACTTCTACGAACGACGCAAGTTGCAAACGGCAGAACAGAGTTGTCACACCGATACAAAATAATCATCCAAACCACACAAAAAGGTCTTTATAAACCCTATGGCAATAATAAATTGTCCCGGTTGCGGGAAGAACATATCATCCATGGCATTCACATGCCCTCATTGCGGTATACGGCTCAGAAACGAAATTCGATGCGGACGCGACACAGCCGAGTCTGCCGCACAACCCGACAATGCGCCTGTTCTTGGCGATGCCCAACTGCCTGACGAAACAGAGACAAAACCGCAAAAGAAAAAGAACGGATGCCTGAAAAGCATTATCATCATGCTTATAGCTGCCATGTCCATCGGGGCGATATTATATGCGATGTACCGATACCACGAAAGACAAGCAGCGGAGAGACGGGCACTGATGGAGGAACTTGCCAAACGTATCATGGACGACCAGAAAGCCAACACCGCAAGACTTCACTTAGCCCAACAGGACAGCATACTATGGAAGAAAGTACTGAAACATAAGACAATAGAGACGACAGAGGAGTATATACAAACCTATCCGGAAGGAATCTTCATAGACGAAGCATACATGCTGCTCGAGGAGCAGAACCGCAGAATAATCAGTAAACAGGAATGTCACGACATCCGCAGCATAATAGACTCACAACTGGTTGAATATCGCGACAAACGGTTGCGCACTAAAGACAGGGACATTCGTGGAATGCACTACAACATAGCCGGTGAACTCGATATAACAAAAAAGTATATCAACAGGGACAGTTTCCAATACGTCGTACGCGGCACTATAACGGAAACGATAAACCGTACAGACCCAACCAAACCGAATAACTTGCAGTTAGAACTGGACATCACTATGGATGCCGACAAAAGAATACTGCAATCAAACTTGCAGACGGCACCGGAACTGAAGCAGTAAACGAAGAATAATACACATAATAGCCGGATTCTGCTGATTAATAACGCCATTTACTTGTCAGTATGAATTAAAAATTTTATCTTTGCTATCGCTGATAATTAGTAAACGGTAAAATTCATTACGTTAAGGTAAGTCAAGAAAAACTTTTATAATCAATAATTTCAAGCCAATGAAAACCAAACTGACTCTGCTATTCGCAGCTATCCTGACCATCTGCAGCAATGCCAAAGCTGACCTCGGCAATCTCATTCCTACCCCAGCACAGATGACCGTAGGCGAAGGCGTGCTGACATTGCCGGCAGGATTCAATGTGTCCACCGCCGGCCTTTCTGCTGAAATGAAAGCTGAAGCCGACAAGTTTGTAGCGGCTATCAATAAGGCTACAGACCTAAAAGCAACAGCAACCGATGCCCAAGGACTGTTCGCTATCAGTGTCGATGCAAGCCTCCCGTCAGAGGGTTACGTTCTCGACATAACTGCCACAGGAGTAAACATACAGGCAGGAACTCCAACCGGTCTATACTATGCGTTCCAGACCGTCAAGAAAATCCTCCCCGTAAATGTCATGGCCGGAATCAAGGGCGATGCCGACCAAGTCTACACCCTGCCTGTTGTCAGCATTATCGACGAGCCACGTTTCGAATACCGCGGCTTTATGCTTGATGTCAGCCGCCACTTCTTCGATGCCGCACAGGTCAAGAAGATGCTGGATCTGATGGCTGCCTACAAGCTGAACCGCTTCCACTGGCATCTGACCGACGATCAGGGATGGCGCATGCCTGTCGAGAAATACCCTCTGCTGACAACCCAGGGCGCGACCAACCACAACATTCTCCACACCAACTTCGACGAGCAGACCCGTTTCCGTGACGACAACTCCAATGCCACCTATGATTGCGGAGCACCTGACGGTCCATATTCCTACCCCATTGATGAAATGAAGG
>CAMWRK010000267.1 GCA_947176655.1 uncultured Prevotellaceae bacterium
AAAGAAGACAAACCTCGGACTATCAAGTAGTTCCGAGGTTTTTTTGTATCTAATCCTTTCGTTTCAGGACCGAAATAAGACCAAAAAAAGACCACTCCAGACCGAGTTTGGGCACTAACCAGGCACTAAGATTTTGAAAATCGTTTTAGTGCCTAAATAGTGCCTAAAAGTGGTATAAAATTCTAATGCTCAATAGTATATACAGACGTAACTCGGACAAAAGTCGGAAAATATACGACTTTTTTAAGGGTGGTAATATATGGAAATTTTTTGATTCCGGACACGATGTCCGATAAGGCAACAGTAACGGGTCATTTCCAATATATTATGCTTGTCCGAAATTAGTCCTTAAATACTAAATGAGTGCTATGTCCTTGATATGACTTTACTTGTCTCGAATGTGTCCAATCCATCCGTATGTTAAACTCGTTATCATGACATCCACCGCTAACCATGCGGAATATGATGACACTAAATCCAAACGTAAAAGATGAAAAAGAGCACATTCAAAGTTCTGTTCTTAATTCGTCGAAACCAAGTGAATAAAGAGGGCAAATGTGCCATTATGATAAAAGTCACTGTTGACGGCGAATATGAGCGGATAAACTCCACCCTTACAATCGAGCCAGAGTTATGGGATTCGGCAGCTTCAAAAGCTATTGGACGTTCCTCTAAAATAGCTGAGTTCAACAAGAGAATTGAGGATATGCGTCATGTCCTAAAAGAACATTACTATGATCTTCTGAACAGACATGGCTATGTTACAGCCGAGATGGTAAAAAATGCTTATACCGGCGTAACTGCAAAGGAAGAATCGTTAGTAACTCTGTATCTACAGCATCTTGAAGATACCAAGAAGCTGGTCGGATTAAGCAAGGCAGACCCCACCTACAAGAAATACGAGCGAATGTACCGCCGTGTCGTAGAGTTTATGAAAAAGAAGTATAACATCACAGACATACCTCTGCGAGAAATCAAACCGACATTCATAACGGATCTGGAATTTTTCCTCCGTACTGAATACAAGTACAGCCAGAACACTGTATATAAGTGCATGAAGTTTTTCAAGCAGGTAATCAATAAAGGTATCCGTGCAGGCCTTATATTCGTAGATCCGTTCAACGGATACAGAATTGCCGTTGAAAGAGTTGACAGAGGTTTTCTATCGGAAGATGAGTTGGCAAAAATGATGGATAAGGAGTTTGCTTCAAAAAGACTGGAGCAAGTAAGAGACATCTTTATCTTTGCCTGCTTTACCGGACTTGCTTACATTGACCTTGCACATCTCCGTGTTGATAATATTCAAAAGATGTTCGACGGTCGTCTGTGGATTGTTACACATCGACAGAAAACTAACACTAAAGTAACCGTGCCGCTTCTTCCCCCTGCCCTGAAAATTCTAAAGAAGTACGAGGGGCAGTTCCTTGACGGACAACTTCTGCCCATCATCACCAATCAGAAGATGAACTGTTACCTGAAAGAGATAGCGGACATCTGTGGTATCAGTAAGAACATAACCTTTCACCTCGCGCGGCATACCTTCGCCACGACGATGACGCTCGGAAAGGGTGTTCCCATCGAGTCTGTCAGCAAGATGCTGGGGCATACGAATATCCAGACCACTCAAATCTACGCACGTATAACCAACGAGAAAATAAGCCACGACATGGAAAATCTCGCAAAAAATCTTGGCAACCTTGATTTTTAGTTGATATATAGCTAACACACTGATTAAGCGTCGGCTACATATCAATAGCCGGCGCTTTGTCTTTATTTTTCATTCTTAATGAATGTTAAAATTTCAGGGTAGTTCCTGAGGAAGTTCCTAAGTAGGGTTAGTCGAAATCCCGAACTTTGCCGGCGTAACACTAAATCCGAAGAATAAAATGGAACAACAAATTACACTCGAAACACTGCACCAGAGGATGGACTCACTCCAAGAACTCCTCATGAACGTGCTTGACCTTCTTTCAAAGGAAAAGAAGAAACAGTTAAAGGAGAAGGAGGAAAAAGACGACATGATGTCGATGCCTCCTATCAGCAACTACGATGCAGCCAGTCTGCTCCACATGTCCACCCGCCAGCTTCAGAGGGTGCGAAGAAAATACAAGCTGATATGGGAAGAACGAGGAAGGGAGGTTTACTATCACCTTACTCCGATAATCAAGGCAATCCGTGCCTTCAACCTTCACTGGAACCAGAGTGTGCTTGAAAAACTTATGTCGAATTATAAAAAACTCCCTGAAATAAGATGAACTCGGTAGAATTTCGCCAGCTGTGCCAGATGATAAAGGCACTTGAAGTCTCGCTCAACGGAAAAATAGACGGATTCTCCCGTCAGTTCATGGGAGCATTGAAAGGCATCGGTATTCTCGACCCCGACAAGGACACCATGACGACCGCACAGGTTTGTGCCCAGTACGGTATCTCCGCCCGTCAGCTTTACAAGTACCGTGAGAACGGAGATATACCCTACATCAAATCAGGGTCGTCGAGAAACGCGAAGATCATGTACCGCATCGCGGACATAGTAGAGTTTTTCTCTGTACGCAACGGCTGAACAAGACACACTACACTATCACACACAATAATTATCGTGTCGGCAACGGCACAAGTATTTAACCCCTTAAACACCTTTTTAATTTATGGCACAAGACCTGAATCAAGAAGAAGTGCTTATCGCCCGGAACAACGAGACCGGCAAGGTAGGCGCAGTGACCGGACTCAACAAGGACGGCACACCCAAGATGACCGATGTAAAGTCGGCGAAACTCTCTGACCTCGTTAAATTCTCCAAAGGTCAGAACCCTATGGAGGCTTTCTTTTCAAACTTCCTCCGCCAGTGCAAGAACCCCTCCACATTCGGATTCTTCAAAGTCCCGGCAGACCGCTTCGACAGCGTAGGCCGTGCAATGGCGGAATTCATGCAGGAACCGGAAAAGAACGCCGAGATCCTGAAAGATTTCAAAGTTGACGTTCCTCAGCAGGCACAGAAGCAGGAGGAAGCACTGCAGCAGAAGGCAGAGACCCCTCAGCAGACCGCTCCAGAAACGCAGTCCCCCGTTGGAGATAACGAACAGAAGGAGGTCAAGCACACCGCAATCGACGAGAGCAAGATCAACTGGGAGAGCCTCAAAGAGAAATGGGGCATCGACCGCG
>CAMWRK010000268.1 GCA_947176655.1 uncultured Prevotellaceae bacterium
ACCTTTAACCGTTTCGAGGACGAGGACAATGCCCGGTGGATTTGTAGTGAACTGGGTGGCGAACTTCTGGAGGAACGTCATTTCCTGCCAGGACGCGACAGGGGCGAGGGTTTCTATTGTGCTGCCATACGTAAGTTTGACGGCAAGGTTTCCATTGGCTGCACTTCTGTGGACGCTCTCTCATTTTCTCCGGATCATTCCGCCATTGTCAGAAAGGCCAATGCCACCCTTAAGGTCATGCCACAGGCTTTTGTTTGCGAAGGACCTGCTGCGGAGCTTTCCTACGACGATGCACTACGTTATCTGCATCGTGAGGCCATACGCATTTCCGCTCCGGTCGGCCCTCTCACTTTATGCTATCGCGGCCTACCTCTTGGCCCAGGCAAGGGAGTTGGGAATAGGGTTAACAACCAATATCCGGAGGCATGGCGCATACGTACCACCTACGCTAAACGTTGGACTCTCCTTGGGGACATTACATAGAATTAACATTAACCATAACATTATAGTCTATCATGAAAAGAAGTTTAGTTGCATTGCTGTGCCTGTTCTCCGTGCTCTATGCCGGTGCGCAGGATGCAGTCATCCGTTGGACTCAGAGTAACAGCACCGACACCACCGTTACCGTTTGGAAGGGAGAGCGCATAGGTCTGGAAGGCTATTTCCGTATGGAAGATATTCCTGGCGAAGCCCTCGAACTGAGTTGCCGTGCCAAGAAGGGCATTGCCACCGAGGCCGGTATTCTCGGAGGCGTAATCACGGACGAGGGGCGCCATTGCGGCAACCATGATATGAGTCTTCCGACATATCTTGTCTGGGATGTCATAGACACGGACAGCCTGTGGACCGGCTATGGCGATACTGCTTCCTCAGACGGACGTGTCCGGCTGTATTGCTCAGTTGACCTTCCTCGCAACATCAAGTCTGGCCGTCACTACGTGGAGGTGCGCCTTGTTGGCAGGGACAGCCGTAACACTTATGCGCACATGGGACTGCACCTTAACGTCATTGACAGGGCGTTGCCGGCTCCTCACGAGTATGCTTTCCATTCCGATTTCTGGCAACAGCCGTATAGCGTAAGCCGCTATTATGGAGTGGAGCGTTGGAGCCGCGAGCATCTGGATCTGCTTCGCCCCTACATGAAGCGTCTGGCGCGTTCCGGCCAGAAGTGTGTCAGCACCATCCTCTTCTACGAGCCTTGGGGTGTACAGAGCTTTGACAAGTTCTCTCCTATGGTGGAGACGACCCTTAAGGCCGATTCCACTTGGGCATACGATTATAGTGTCTTCGACAAGTGGGTGGAATTGATGCAGGAATGCGGCATCGATCACCAGATCAACTGTTACAGCATGGTGCCCTGGGACATGACTTTCCGCTATTGGGACGAGGCCAAGGGCGATTATTCCACTTTGAAACTTACTACAGCAGACAAAGCCTACGACGAGCTGTGGACATCTTTTCTCAAATCCTTTGCTGAACATCTGCGTAAGAAAGGCTGGTTGGACAAAACCTGCATCGCTATGGACGAACGTTCCATGTCAGACATGATGCGTGCATACAACATAGCACAGAATGCCGTACCAGGTCTCCGCATGGCACTTGCCGGTCATTACCATAATGAATTGGCTCCCCTGATGCAGGACTACAGCATAGCTTTTGCCCACCGTTTCCCTGCCGATACTCTGGCTGCACGCAAAGCCCGCGGCCAGTTCAGTACCGTTTACACCTGCTGCACCGAGCCGCGCCCCAACCTCTTCAGTAACAGTCATCCCATGGAGGCGACATACCTGCCAGTGTTTGCCGTTGCCAACGGTTTCGACGGTTATCTGCACTGGTCGTGGATGAACTGGACCGAAGATCCCTTGCATGACTCACGCTTCTTCCTTTTCTCTCCAGGCGACACCTATTGCATCTATCCTGACAACCATTCTTCCGTCCGTTGGGAACACTACGTCTATGGCGTGCAGATGGCGGAGAAGGTGCGTTTGCTTCGCGAGCAATTGCAACAGGATATTGCCGCTCTTGACCGTAAGGTACAGGGCGGGCGCACAGACAAGGCTCAGGAGTTGGAAGCCTTGCATCACAGACTTGCCGAACTGGACAAGGCCGTAGGCCTTTTTGCCGACGGCGACGGTTTCGCCCCCGAGGAGATACGGCAGAAGGTGGAGACGTTGAACCGTCTGCTCAATGAATAAGGTACTGCTGCACTGTTGCTGTGCGCCCTGTTCATGCGCAATCATAGAGTGGATGCTGCAAAACGGCATCCACCCTGTGCTTTATTACTGCAATCCCAACATATATCCAGAGGAAGAGTATCTCGTGCGCAAGAACGAGTGTACTCGCTATGCTATCGAACTTGGGCTGGAGATAGTGGACGACGATTACGACCACGCCTCATGGCATTGCGCCATACATGGCTACGAATCTCAGCCCGAGCGCGGACAACGATGCTTGGAATGTTTTCGCATGCGTCTGCTCTCTGCTGCCCGCCGTTGTCGCGACCTTGGACTGACCACCTTTACCACCACTCTGGCTGGAAGCCGTTGGAAACGTCTTGATCAGGTCACCGAAGCTGGGCACTGGGCTGCCGCCCAAGTGGGCGGTGTCTCTTTCGATGACCGCAACTGGCGCAAAGGCGGGTTGCAGCAACGCCGCACCGAACTAATCCGCGTCAACGGTTTCTACAATCAGGTGTACTGCGGCTGCGAATACAGCCTTGCTGCACGCGAACCGCACATGCAGAAGGATGAACTGCGCCGATGGATACGGGCTTTGAAATCAGTCCGTTCCACAGAATGGCGGCAGACTATAAGCCGCCGTATCTGCGCCAGCCTCATTGCTGACGGTTTGTGGCGTGCTGCAGGTACGGTGTTATTGTATCATGCTATGCCCGACGAGGTGGACACTTCCCTGCTCCTTGACAATGCCCTGCTCACCGGCAAACAGGTTCTTCTGCCTGTAGTTTCCGGCAACGACCTGCTTCTTTGCCCATATTCTCCCGACTCTTTACGTCGCGGAGCATACGGCATCATGGAGCCTCTCGGCACCCCCATTCCCGCGGAACGCTACTCCGGGATAGCCCTGGCCGTTGTTCCCGGTATGGCTTTTGACCGCTGCGGCATGCGTCTTGGGCGTGGCAAAGGTTACTA
>CAMWRK010000269.1 GCA_947176655.1 uncultured Prevotellaceae bacterium
GTCTATCTGCCCCTGCACAAGGTCGATACGGTGCCCTATCATGGATGCGGCGCGGCGCACGTCCTGCAGGGTTGTCTTGATAAACTCCGGGGATTCCTGCAGGCTGTCGAGCCATGATTTGAGATATGCAGCAGATTCATCCTTGACATTCTTCACGATGCCGTAGCGAGAGGCGACAAGGGCACTGCCAAGCTCGGCCACAAGTTCCTCACGGGCGTAATCATCCGAGCCGAACGACGTGGGCTTCAGCCTGTCAAGGCGGCCTTCGGAACCGGTCGAATGGGTCATCTCGTGAAATGCCGTACCATAGAAAGCCTCTCCGCTCATGAACTGCGATTTCTCCGGCAGCACTATCTCATCCTTCGATATGGAATAGTATGCCTGGTCCTGATGTACCGGCTTGATGGGACACAACCAAAGGCCGTGCTTTATGATTTCGTCCATTGCCGAAAAGGAGAATTTCTCCCCGTCAAGGGCTGCCGGCCTCTTAAGCCTGTTCTGCTCCTCCAGCTTTGCGTACAGTTCCGGCCGTGCCTGTTCCAGATTGGTCTGGGCTACGTTGAACACATTATATACATTCAGCTTCGGATAGACATTATACTGCTTTTTCTCTTCCTCGGAGAGGTTCTTGTAATCCTCGTATTTGATTTTTTCCTTGGTCTCGCGGTTCACTACCGTGAAACTGGTTAGGAAGATGGGAAAGGACTTCTCACCCTTGTTTACCGTGACCGTCGGGAGCTTCTCGCCGTTGTTATCCACCAGTGGCTTGCGGCTGCCGTCCTTGCCGACGGAGTAGTTCAGTCCGGCCATACGGATGAAGGTGCAGAACACAGGTATTTTGTAGCCGTTTTTCTCGCAATGGAGCATAAGCCCCAGAGCGTTCATGCCGTTATATTCCCTGCCGTTCAGGTTCTTGGGCCATTTCAGGCTGTCCTCGGTGAACCATGGTTTCTGCCAGTCGGACTGCAGACTCTTGATTTTTTCAACCATCAGATCCGCGAACCTGTCGAGGGCGCGGTCTTCGGCACTTTGGCCGTCACCGTTGCCGTTGAATTTCCTGTATGCCATATCAGAATGGTGGGTTTTCGTTGTCCTTTGACGGTGTGAAAGGCTGGCGTTCCCACGGCTTGACCTCCTCCAGACGGCAGTCTAGGTCGATACGGCCGTTGTATGCCGATACCGTCAGCTTGCCGGTGGCGTGTATCTTCGCTTTTGGCTCAAGGAAAGCGTCCTTGACATAATCGAACTTGATGAATCGCACCCATGCGAACTCCAGGGCATCCCCGGACTTCTCCGTGGAATATGCAGAGAACGACACATATTTGCTGCCTTTTTTGTCGGTCTTCTCATCGACGCCCTTGCCGACGGTTCCCTTGAACTCCAGCGTGCCCTCGATGGCATCCTTGTTCGATTCGGGACTGAGGTTTACCGTGTCGGCATGGAAGTTGAAATAGAGGTTATCGCCGGTCTTTCTGAAGGTGAGCGTTCCTGTCGCCTCTATGCGTGTCCCCGCTGCAAAAGCGGTCAGTTCCGATTCGTCCCCGTCCTTGCTTACGGAAACGGTCAGTTCCTTTCCCGGCATGTTGTTTCTTGAACCGGGGACTGTGAGCTTCACGGGGAAGCCGATGAACTTTTTGCCATCGCCGGCTGTACGGACTGTAGCCGATTTGCTGATGACGCCGTTGATTGTTGCCTGTACTTTAATCATACTGTTTTGTTTTAATGGTTGTTGTTATCTGATTGAAATATTCTCTGACTGTGATTGCTGCGACATTCCCTGACGGTAATCCTGCGACAGCTGCGCGTTAAGCGCGATGTTGCCGACAATGCCAGAAATGCGCTCTTTCTTTTCTTCGCTGGTCAGGGTACTGTCCGACAGGACAAGGTTCAGACGGTTCATGTCCGCCGCCGTCAGCTGTGCCGAAAAACGGTTTGTGCCGGTGTCCACGGAAAGTATCGGAGTCTCACCTTCTTTCACCATGAGCGTACACTCCCTCATTCCCTTCACAAGCGGTGTAAGGTCGATGCGCCTGTCCGTTGCGGCGGCTGTTGCCGCAGCCATCTGTTCCTCTTCCGTCCTGTTGTCTATCTGCACGGCCAATGCCATCAGGGAGGTGAATAGCGTCATCGCCATTTCCATTACCGGGTCTTGCCCGTAACCACCCATACCGATACCGCTGTCCTCGGAGGACAGGAGCTTCTTCATCCATTCCTCCGGAGAAAGGGACATGTCTATCACGGGACTATCCGGGTTCGGGCTTTTGTACTTCGCCAGCAGGTTCTGTCCGTCGTGCATGGCGGTGAGACGGATATTCCCTTTCTCGGCTATCTCCGCAAGATAGGCGGCGGGATCCATGTCACGCCCGGTTCCGTCAGACGCAATCTGCTTAACACCTAAATGCAAGTGTGACCCTGTGGTACGGGTTCCCGTATTGCCCGAAACGCCTATCTGCTGCCCGGCATTTACCGTGTCGCCTACCTTGACGGATGTGGAACTCAGATGCAGGTAGCTGACCTGTACCTTTATTCCGCCTTCACGCGCGTATTCGACGGTGACGGATTTTCCTCCGGGAGTATTGGCATTGTCATTCACCGCCACCACCTTGCCGTCCTTTTCCGTGGCCAGCACAGCCTCGTTGTCACAGCGTATGTCCATACCCTTGTGCATCTGCTTTTTTGATGGGTCGGTCGGGTCTGTACGCATACCGAACGGCGATGTGACGAACAGGAACTCCTCACGTTTCAAGGGGAAGGAATAGTCCTGCTCCGTACTGTTGGCATTGTCCGGTTGCATCTGCGGAGAGCCTTGCCCCGGCTTCAGCCCCTTGGCGTTCATTTCTTCCATTACCATGCGGTCATACCGTTGGAGGTCGTTGCGCTCGATGATGGATATGAGTGCCGGCGCGTATTTTCCCGCCGTGGCATATCCGGCTTTGTCAAGCCCCTGCGCCCAGCCCCTGTAATCGTCAGCATCAAGTTTGAAGCACGATGCGTACCGTGAGTTTTCTTTCAGAAATCTGGAATGGTGGGTATAGGAATCGCCCACGCTGTCGTAGCTGCAGAATTTCTCGTTCGGTTTGTCATCGGTATAGAGTCCGTATCTGCCACCGCCCGCTATC
>CAMWRK010000270.1 GCA_947176655.1 uncultured Prevotellaceae bacterium
GGAGTAAACTTCCCATCATTTCGCGGAGAATAATATAAGTTTACCACAGGTAATTGTCCATGATACTCAGTTCCACAGAAAGGACAACGAGGTTTCATCTTATTGTCAAAGACAAACCAATGTGCTTCACACGCTGGATTTTGGCATGGTTGCATCAAGTCAGTTGTCTTTACAAGAGCTTGTTCCCATTCATCAGCAGTAGGACGCTTTGCCGGATCATGCAAAGCAGTTATAAACGCTCTGTCAAATAGTTCTTTTAAGTATGGACCGCAGATTGTATAAGGAAGTTTTGAGGGATCACCTTGCGGCAGTTCGGCTTTACCCAAATTTTGCGGTTTTACTCGGTTTGAAGTGTCGGTGGGATGTTCAATGAAAAGAGCCTTTTCTCCCATAGATAGAGCCTCATCTCTTTTTTCATCATTTACATCATGAACCTTACCGCCACGTAAAGGGTGACGATATAGCAGGTTCATATATATCATCACGGCTAAAGCATGAAGGTCTGTAGCTCGGCAAGGCAATTTCTTATTCGGGTCTCCAATCTTTAATTCTCGTGTTTGCAAGACCTCTGGGGCGATAAAGTCAGGAGTTCCAACAACTTCAGGGGGATACTTGCCGGGAACAACCAATGTATCTATATCTATAATGCAAGCCTTACCTCCGGCAGGGTCTAATAAGACATTATTGTAAGACAAATCAGAATGAGCAAGTCCGGCTGCGTGCAGTCGTTTGACCGCACGCGCAATTTTTATCAGCATGTGAAAGCTGTTAAGCCATGTTCCCTTATCTTGCGGACGAAGATGTCTGTTCCTGAGCTTTGCCGAAGCAAACCATTTCCCATTCTTCTCTTTGCCTTGGAATGGGCCGTCAGCAAAAAAGAAATGTGCATGATAAGCAGGACAAACAATGCCTACTTTACCATTCCATTCTACCAGTTTTGTCGGCCAGCAGAACAGGTCTTTCCAATAATCACCGCCAACTTGATTGAAAATCCTTTCTTTGTATAACCCGACAATATTATTCAGACGGTCTTTGGAATTAGCATCAATCTTATCTCGGAAAAAAAGGACAACCTCTTTTTTCCCGGGACACCAATACATATCCTTCATTCCGCCTTGAGCGGAAATTTCATTGATGAACTCAACATGGGAGCCATCGGATGCTGTTAGTCTTACTGTATCTGCCATATTAAGGTTCAATAAAGTATAGCTAATGTGCGGTCATCATGGTTTCCGGGACTCCAGAAATCAAGCCAGTTGAGCAACTGATATTGCGATTGTTCGTTGTCATCGGAGAATTCTACACTGCTGGACAGGTCTGTCCATAACGCATCCCACTTTTCTTTCTTTGCAAGATTTGCATCTGTTTCAAAGAACGGATCGCTTATACCGTCAGTCATCAACATAAGTGCCGTAAAATCAGGAACGATAGACATCTTTATTCGGGTTTTATCCCTGAAAATTGAGTCCATTGTGAGAAAACGGGTTTGACCGGCATATTCGCCACCGTCAGGTTCATTGAGTAATTTTATACCGTCACTATTTTTGTCATAGATTGCTATTGCACCGTCTCCTACTCCAAAAGAAGCTATAAACCAGCCAAAGCTGAATTTTCGACATACTGCAAGTAACAAAGTCGTTGAAAAATCTTTAAGAACCGCTGAGCCTTGGCAATCTTCAACTTTCTTTGATATTGCTTTATAGGCCTCCGTTGCGGCCTTGAAAAGAATTTCATGGATTTTTTCAATGACCGGCTTTAGCGTTTCTTGTGTCTTTTCATTTGCATATGCTTTTACTGCCTCTTCAAAAGCATCCCCTTGTTCTGCAAGACGCCCTTTACAATATGCTTCAACTGTTTCACAGGCAACTCGTGAGCCTTCCCGTGAATATTTGGCAGACCCTGCGCCATCTGCGACTGCAAGAATATACCATCCATTCTGGGGATTAAAACTTACGCGAAAATCATCATCGCGTGGCTTTCCTTCTTGAGCATGGCTGCGTCCACGTTTACTTGCAACAACAATGTCCTTTTGAGGTAATCCCTCAAACTCCGGCACGAGTACATAATCCGAATCTTCATCACGTTTCGGGAACTCTATATTAGCTGGAACAGGAATATTTTTCCACAAATCACGTGGGTCGGGATTGAATGCAATGCTGAACTTTCGCTCTATTATAGGATCTCCAGCATCCCAGCCTTTGAGTTTGATACAAATCTTAAACTCAAAATCTTTGGCTTCAAAAGGTATGCCGGAAAGAGTAACTGTACCATTGACTGTATCAATTGACTCATGTAACCCAGTTTGATCAAGATTCTCAAACCAAATTTCTTGAAATTTTGACGTATCAAGGCAAACCGTTTGCTTATACATTTCTCCTTTTTTCCCATTTGGGAAGGATAAAGAGATTGCATTGAGCTTATTTTGTTCTATAATATAGTGATTCATACGTTCTTCTTTATAGCGTTTCCATTCATCTTTAATACGCCATTTCTGAAAATCGTTGAGTTGTGTATTAGTCGGAGTTTCTCCAATACTATGGAGTACCTCCAATACTTTAGATTGGCCATCATCAACAATGGTACGAACATAGCGTATATTTTTTCTTCCTTGTTTCATTTCTTTATCCTCTTGTTCTGGATATGTCAATACCGCCTTCAGCCGTACCAAGCATACCTTCCATACCACACCAAGGGCATTTATTTACCGGGCTTTCTCCAACACAAAATACATTACCACATTCGCAGGTTACAAGCCCGAATTGGTTACCACAGCATGGACAAGTAGGTGCTCCAACAAGTTCCATTGAGTTGATTTTTCGATTTGCACTCTTCCCATCTGACAGTTTATCGTATGCTTCACCATCAATAGGATATGCACCTACGAGTTTGAAGTCCATTGCATTGAACATCTCAAGACCTTCAAGCTTATGACTGCGTTTAGCATATTTTATAAGATATTTCTTCCCTGTTGTCTGGCACTTGCCGACAAGAACAGCGAAATTCTCATCGACCTTTAGCTGTTTATTAGGATCTACTTTTTCAAGATTGATTCCGTCAACAGGAGCAAGTTTTACTTCATCGTCATTGTAGTCAGTTACAGACATACTT
>CAMWRK010000271.1 GCA_947176655.1 uncultured Prevotellaceae bacterium
CCGCGCCCACCCAGACCCACACGCGTAAGATCGTCCGCAGCGCCAGACGTGCATAAGAGACAGGGATGAGTACGCGCGATGATATTGCGGCTCTTAGTCCCAGATGCAGCGCCAGGCGTTCATGGCTGATGTCGCGTGCGCTGTATGGCAGGGAGAGATGTCGCAGGTGCGGGTACTGTTCCTCCAATGCTGTCAGCAATTCTACAGTATTGTCCTTGCTGTTCATGTCCACGACCACCACTTCGTACATGGCATCCTGCTGTGACAGCAGGGCAGGGAGATGTCGGGACAATATCTCCTCTTCCTCGTGGGTGATGATCAGCAGGCTTATCATTGCAGTTCCTCGGTAATGTAGCCTTCCGGCAATGGACGGCAGTTGTATCCGGATGCCATTATCTCACCGTAGGCTCCGGCAGAACGGAATGCCACAAGGTCGCCGCGCCGTGTGCGTGGCATACCATAATTTTTGATAAAGACATCGCTGCTTTCGCATATAGGCCCGACGACATCATAGATGACATAGTCAGTCGGCGATTCCGCCGTCAGGTTGTCTATCTGGTGATAGGCTCCGTACAGTGCCGGTCTGACAAGGTCCGTCATGCCGGCATCTACTATGCAAAAGTTCTTGATCGGGTTGCTCTTTATATATAATACGTGTGAGATAAGCGTGCCGCACTGTCCTACAACGGCACGTCCCAGTTCGAAATGCAGCTGCTGTCCTGGGCGCAATAGCAGTTTCTGTTTATAGGTGTTGAAATATGAGCAGAAGTCCGGTATTGGATGCAGATCAGGTTGATTGTAATCTATGCCAAGCCCTCCGCCCACGTTTATGTCGCTGACCGCAGGTATGCCCGCTGCCTCCATACGGTTCTGTATTTCGTTTATGCGCAGCGAGAGCGCTGCAAAGTCGTCCATATCCAGAATCTGGCTGCCGATATGGAAATGCAGCCCGATAAATTGTATGGCCTCCATCGACGATGCAATGGCAATGACCTCCTCCATGCACTGCATGTCTATGCCGAACTTGTTTTCGGCCAGCCCTGTTGTGATATTGGCGTGAGTGTGTGCTCCGACATTAGGATTGATTCGCAGTGCTATGCGCGCTGTCTTGCCCTTGCCCTTGGCCAGCTGGTTGATAACCTCCAGTTCCGGTATGCTTTCGACGTTGAAGGCATGGATGCCGGCCTCCAGACCGAGTTCTATCTCGCGGTCGCTCTTGCCGACTCCGGCATAGACAATCTTATCTGCAGGAAAGCCAGCCTTCAGTGCCGCTTCAATTTCTCCGCCGCTTACACAATCGGCTCCGAAACCTTCCTTTGCTATGATTGCAAGTACCTTCGGGTTGGCACATGCCTTGACAGCATAGTGTACGTGCATATCTGCCGAGAGGTTGTCGCGTATGGCATTTAAGGTGCTGCGGAGCAACTCTGTATCATAATAGTAGAACGGAGTACGGAGTTTATGGAATTTTTCTATAGGGAACATGTGTCGTTATGCAATATTTCTTCAGAACAGAGTTTTTTGCAATGCCTGCAGTGTGCGCTGCTTGTCCTCAGCCTTTACCAGGAACGAAATGTTGTGGTTGCTTCCGCCGTAGGATATCATGCGCACAGGTATGTCGCGCAAGGCATCGCATGCGATGCTCTCGAATCCGCAGTTCTCGGGACGAAGGTCACCGACAACGCAGATGATGCACATGTCGGCTTCGCATGACACAGTGCCGTATTTTTTCAGTTCGGATATGATGTCGGCCAGGTGCGAGGTGTTGTCTATCGTCAGGCTGACACCGACTTCGCTGGTGCATATCATGTCAATGCTCGTGCGGTAAGTCTCGAATATTTCAAATACTTTGCGCAGGAAACCGTATGCCATCAGCATACGTGATGAGTTGATGCGTATGCAGGTATTTCCGTCCCGTGCGGCGACAGCCTTGATTTTCCCCTCGTAGAAATCGTTGTTTATGATTGTTCCAGGTGCCTCTGGTGCCATGGTGTTTAGCAAGCGTACAGGCACACCTGAGAATTTGGCCGGCTGTATGCAGGTGGGATGCAGAATCTTGGCTCCGAAATAAGCCAGTTCCGCAGCCTCTGCAAAATGCAGCTGGCGCACTGGCTGGGTATTCTCCACGAAACGCGGGTCGTTGTTGTGCATGCCGTCAATGTCTGTCCATATCTGTATTTCCTCGGCTTGTAACGCCGCGCCGATAAGGCATGCTGTATAGTCCGAACCGCCTCTGAGCAGATTGTCTACCTCGCCATAGGCATTGCGACAGATGAATCCCTGCGTGATGTATATCTGGTATCCGGCCTTCTCTGTCATGTAATGCGTGCACTTGTCTGTGATATAGTGGAAATCCGGTTCTGCGTTCTTGTCGGTACGTATCATTTCCAGTGCGGGCAGGAGAATGGCATTCACCCCACATTCCAACAGGTAGTTGGTCACCATATTGGTGGATATTATCTCGCCCTCGGCCAGGATTACTTTCTCTTCAAAGGATGTGAAATGCGACTTGGTGAAACTTCTCAGATATCGGAACTGCTCGTGCAGAAAAGCACGTGTCTTCTCGCGCCACTCCTCGGTCTGGTACAACTCGTCAGCATGAGCCATATACTTGCGCTCCAGCTGGTTGATTATGGTGCTTGCACCTTCGGGGTTCTTCTTGTAGAGATAGTCAGAGATTTCCACCAGAGAATTTGTGGTACCGCTCATGGCAGAGAGAACGACAAGTTTCTGCTGCCCGTCTGCAATTATCAGGTCGCAGACGTTTTTCATGCGTTGTGGTGAACCGACGCTGGTACCACCGAACTTCAGTACTTTCATGTGTGTATCGTGTGTTTTTGTTATTGATTCAGTCTTTGTGACGAGTAATTGGGGTGATGGTCTCGTTTTCGCACAGATATACTGTTCCAGGGAAATATTCTGGCCAATGCCTGTTGTGTGTGGATACTATTATTGTGCTTCCGGTCTGTCTGCGCACCTCGTCGAGTAGTGCCATTACTCTTTCTCCGTTTTCGATGTCCAGTTGTCCGGTCGGCTCGTCGGCAAGAATCAGTTCGGGGTGGTTGAGTATGGCGCGTGCTTTGCAGATGCACTGTTTCTGTCC
>CAMWRK010000272.1 GCA_947176655.1 uncultured Prevotellaceae bacterium
ACCGTATACTTCGGCAAAAGGTATCTCCGGGAAATAATACTTCACAAGTTTCTCAGTTGCCACCTGATACTTGTTGGAAGCTACGGCAAGCATTACGCCACAAGCAGCAAGCCGCCCAAGCAAAGTCTGCACGCCAGGATAGGGCATGCTCAAATCTGTATTGTGCTCATTATAATACGGTATGAACTCAGCACGCAGACGCTCCACGTTTTCCTCGGTACGCTCAGCAAGCGGCAAAGAACGCTCCAGCAACTTCCCTATGCCATTGCCAACGAAAGTGCGCAGCGTCTCCACACTGTGAACAGGATAGCCACACATGCGCAAAGCATGATTGGCAGCCATGGCCAAGTCGGCGATGGTGTCGAGCAACGTCCCGTCCAAATCGAAGATTACAAGCTGTTTGCACATATAGAGCAATTCATTATCGAATTCTGCAGAATAAATTCATAAAATACCGCGTATGCCCTTGAGCCACCATCCAAGACGACGCTTGCCACGGGAATATAGCTGTCTCCAGTTGTCCTCCGTAAGACGGATACTGAGATTGCGGTGTTCCTCGAAATAGCCATCAAGTTCGCGGCTGTATTCCGGCGAGAAATAAAATGCGTTCACTTCGTAATCGAACTTCAACGAACGGGCATCAAGATTAGCTGTGCCGATAGTACACAACGTATCGTCCACTATCATCACCTTGTCATGATGAAAACATTCCTGACACAGCCATACCTTTGCACCGCGGCGCGCCAGACTGTAAACCTCACGGGCTGCACTGACCTCACTGACAAGGTTATCACCCTTATGTCCAAGGAGTATCTCTACGTCTACACCACGGTCTATGCAGTCGCGCAAGGCACGACGCACGCTACGCACCAGAATGACGTATGGATTTATAATACGTACACGCGTACGGGCATGTTCCAGGCAGGAAATATACCCCTGACGTATACGGGCGCTTTTCCTGCCCGGTTCGCGGTCTACGACAAAAGCATCGTACCCGCCAGAAGCCCCGGCAAACAGAGCGGCATCGGGATTCTCGTATGCCGCAGAGTCCAAACGTTCGCCCGTGACGCGATACCACATACTTGCAAACAAACGCTGGTACTCCCCTACTATCGGCCCGGTCAGACAAGCATGCATGTCCGACCATCGGCCAAACTCCGGCTTACCATGAATGTAATAGTCCGCCACGTTCAGTCCGCCGGTATAGACCATGCGTCCGTCGATAACAGCCATCTTACGGTGCAATCGATGAGCCACATGATTGACATAAGGAAAGTGCATCGGGTCAAAACCGACAAGGTTTATGCCCAATGCACGATAATGCTGTATAAATTCTCTGGTAACGTTAGGTGCGGTGCCATTGCTGCCAAAAGCATCGTACAATATGCGAACCTGCACGCCTTGCGCGGCACGTTCGGCCAAAATATCCAGCAGCCTGCGGCCTATGCTGTCGTTGTACCACTTGTAATACTCTACGTGAACATAGTGTCTGGCCTTGGAGATTTCACGTTCCAAATCGGGAAACTTCACACTGCCATGCGGCAGTATTCTCATTTCGCAATGCTCATACCCGGGAAAGCCCCAAGCCTCGAAATCCTGTTTTATCCTGGAGACCTGGGCATGGCAGCAAACGGAACTGAGCAGCAACAGCAGTATGCGGGCGAAAGTCAACAATTGCGCAAGGAACAGAAAACCCTACTTCTTGAAATAGTATACAAACGTGGCAATACCTTCGGCTGCCTTCTTGCCAGTCTCCTTGATTTCTACGGCAAACTTGACGTTGGTCTTTATGGCACCGCGCAAATTCTGAATATCATCCAGAGAAACTCTGAGACGTATGCTCTGCCCGGACAATACCGGCTGACCGAAACGCATTTTCTCTATTCCGTAGTTCATCATGCGCTCCAGATTATCTACCTTTATTATCTGAGTCCACATCAGGGGAATCATGCTTATGGTCAGATAGCCGTGTGCTATGGTCTGCCCGAAAGGACTTTCCGTCTTGCATTTTTCCTGATCCACATGAATCCACTGGTGGTCATCAGTAGCATCGGCAAACTGATTGATTCTGTCCTGTGATATCATCACCCACTCGCTGACTCCGAGTTCCTTGCCTTCATAAGAAGCGAACTCATCGTATGAATTTATGACAAGCATAGTTGATTGGTTTGTGATTGTTTTGTTTGTATTTGTATCTGTTTATACTTCTTGCATTAGCGTTGCCTAAATCCTTATGCCCAACTCTGTGGCAAGTTCGGATATTCTTTTCTCTGTCCCAAGACGTGCCGGAACCAACGGCAAACGGAGTTCGTTGTTTATCAACCCCATCTCACTCAGCAAAGCCTTCACACCAGCCGGATTGCCATCCACGAAAAGAAGCTTGAAGAGTTCGGTAAATCTGTGATGTATTTCGAGAGCCTGAGGATATTCCCCGCGCAGAGCCAGACGAACCATACGGCTGAACTCGCTTGGAAGGGCATTGCCTATGACACTGATAACACCTACGGCACCAAGGGAAATGAGCGGAAAGGTGATGCCGTCATCACCGCTTATCACATCAAAGTTCTGTGGTTTGTTCTTGATTATTTCGTCCATCTGGCTTATGTTGCCGGATGCCTCCTTGATAGCGACCACATTGTCAAATTCGCGTGCCAGACGCAGTGTGGTCTCCGCAGTCATGTTCACGCCGGTACGACCGGGCACATTGTAGAGTACGACCGGCACTGGGCTGGCCTTGGCAATAGCGGCAAAATGCTGATAAATCCCCTCCTGTGAAGGTTTGTTATAATAAGGGCAGACAGACAATATTCCGTCTATTCCGGTAAAATCTCCGGTTCTGAGTTCTTTCACCACGGCATCCGTACTATTGCCTCCACAACCTAACAGAATCGGCACCCGCCCGGCGACACGCTGCACCAAATCGTGGCGTATGCGCTGTTTCTCTTCTGCTGTCAGTGTCGGGGTCTCTGCCGTGGTTCCCATTATACAGAGAAAGTCAACACCACGGGCTATCTGGTATTCCACCAGTCGGTACAGGGCTTCCCAGTCTATGCTGGAATCGGCATTAAACGGTGTAACAA
>CAMWRK010000273.1 GCA_947176655.1 uncultured Prevotellaceae bacterium
TAGAGCAACAGACTCATAATCTGGAGGTCATAGGTTCAAGCCCTATCTGGTCCACGTTAAAAAATCAGCGATTTACGAACAAATGTAAATCGCTGATTTTCGTTTGCGAAGCAGGCCGTAAAGGCTTTACTGAAGAAAAGCCTCATTGACGTAGATATGGACAGGAAATCTCATTTAATGATTCATTCTTCAAACTGTGGTTGGGATGACAGGAGTTCTATGAGTAGCTAATAGCGTCTCGCTGCAGATTCTAAGCCTGATTGGAGAATCAGGTCATGTATGGCGTGTGGCTCCTGGATATCCTACAGTGTCACCTTGAGTCCGACGGTCATGCTGCTGAAGTTCGGCCCGTAGTCGCCTTGCAGCACATTGAAGGGATTGTACTTGTAGTAGATGCCTATGTGGCGCATGGTGATTTCGGCTCCGACGCCTATTGAGAAGCGGTTTTGGTGTACGTTGCCGCTTGTATGTTTGCGTTCTTTGCCATTCTCATAGTAGCGTGTCTTCAGCGAAGCGTATGGTGTGAAGTACAGTTCGGGGCCGATGGCGAAGCATACTTCTTGGTTCAGATAATGATAATATTTGAAGGGAATTGACAGACTGAAGGTATGTATTCGGCTGAATTTGGGTTCTGTGCCTTCAGGATAGTCTTGCATGGTAATGATGCCCCGCTTGTCCTTAGAGAACATCTTGAAGCCGGTGACGCGGTAGTTTCTCCAGTCGAAGCCCATACCTATGCGCAGAAAGTCTTTCTTTCAGATGCGTTTCTTTGTGGCGATGACGTTGCCCCATTCTATCTCGTAGGACTGACCCATGTCTATGCTGACGTCTTTGGCCTGGCTTGTTCCGCCGATGAATCCGAATGAAAGGCTGCTGTGGAGCGAGAATTTTACTTCCCGTGTGTTATGCGAGCGTTTGACCTTGATGTTTACAGGTAGTTCGAAGTCCCAGCCGCCTGGATTCTCGTCGTCAGCACAGTTCCCTGCCTGCGTGCTTGTCAGTGTCAGCATGGCCGCAAGTATGGCCGTAAGATACTTTTTCATAGTCTTTTGGTGTGTGATGTTATTTTTTCTTGAATGTCTTTCTGAGGTCTGCGAGTGTGGCCTTGCCTTCCATGTAGGCCAGTGTGATGTCGTATTCTTTTGCATGTATGCGGCATTGATAGCAGATGTATCGGTGCAAGCCGTTTTTTGTGTCGGCAATCTGCACTACGGCATAGTACAGGTGTCCGTCGTGGTATTCGAGTTCAAGATTGTCCTTGTCGGAAAGACACTCTCCCATGTCTTTGGAGAATAGCGCCTCCACCTTGTCGCGACATGACCTGTCAGCCGTGAATTTGACGGTGTGCAGCACTGTCAGCTTGTATGGTTCAAGGCTTTCCCCTTTAATCAGGGTTTTGTGCATGCCCGGTTTCTGTATGATGCAGCCCTCAAAGATTTCATTGATGTGGAGTCCCTTTTGTGCGGAGATAGGTAGGGCGATACCAAGGAGCATCAGTGTTATGAGCAGGTGTTTCATTGTTCGTTGAATAGTTCGCTGAGTTGTTCTTCTTGACTTCCGTTGCTGAATATCTCTTGCAGGGCTTCCAACCCCATCTGCATGGCCGCCTGTTTGTCGGTCAGCATCTTGCCGTCAACGTAGGCGATAGCCGTGTTTTCTTCCATTTTGGGCGGTGTAAGAAGGATGTAGGCGAAGGCGGCGATGCAGGCGGCTGCCAACAAAGGCCACAGAAAGATGTTCCGCCTCTTCCTGGTCGGAGTGGAGTAGAATCTGTCCAACGCCTCTGCCGTAGGTGTCTTTGGCTTTTCGCCCAGAAGCAAGAACATCTGTGCGTATGGAACCAGGTCTGTCGGCAGGTTGCCGATACTGGTGAAGTACTCGCCGAGTACTTTCAGTTCCTTCTGCGTGCTCATTCCGTCGAGATAGCGGACGAGGAGTTCGCGTATGTTTTCCTCTGTTACCTTGTTCATGTTGCTATGGCCTTTGGGTTTTGTTGCGCATCATAAGTTTCTCCAGAAGTTTTTTCCTTGCCTTGCAGAGGGCGGAGCGGACGGTTGTCTCGCTGATGCCGAGCAGTTCTGCTATTTCGCTGTTCTCAAGCCCGTCCTGTTGGCTCATTCGCAATATCTGCATCTGCGAGGCCGGAAGTTCCTCTATGCGGTTCGCCAGCCATCGGGCATTTTCCTCTTCTTCGAGCATCCACTCGGAATCGTGCGTGCTGGCAATCCTTATTTCCTCTGTCAGTTCTATGGGAATGATGTTTCTCTTGCGAAGTTTGGAGATGCACAGGTTCCGGCAGATGGCGTGTGTCAGTGCAGGAACAGAGCGAACGGCATCAAGTTGTTCCCGGATGCTCCAGAGCTTGAGTAGTGTATCCTGCACGTTATCTTCCGCTTCAGCCTCGTTGCCAAGGAAGCGGCGGCTGACGCTCAGGATGTCGGCTCTAAGGGTGCGTGCCAATATGCAGAACTCTTGTCTCTCCATTATTTTTATGTCGCTCTCCGTTATAAAGACGCAAAAAAAAGAAAAATGTTCCCGTCAGTGCATGGAAATCGTCAGTGTTGCCATGATGCCAAAATCCCGTCCTTGTTAGGACGGAGTTCGGTATATATATTAATAAGGTATAGGCGGGATTGATGCTGTGATTCTATGTCCGGTGAATCAGTCTGTATGCGAGAGAGCCTTCTGGCGGGGTGGCTGGGCATTGGTTCCTGGGATACCATTCCGCACAGTACAGTTCGCTTTCCTGTACATGTATTTCCCCGCTTTCGTATTCTGCTGTGAAGGCAAGCATCAATTGGGAGGGAAATGGCCAGCTCTGACTGCCATAATAGCGTATGTTGCGTACCGATATGCCAGTCTCCTCCATGATTTCGCGTCTTACGGCTTGTTCTGCCGATTCCCCTGCCTCCATGAAGCCGGCAAGGCAGGAGAAGTACTGGCTGTTCCGCTGGCGGTGGCGTGCCAGCAGGATGTCGTCACCACGGCTGACAAGGACTATGATGCAGGGTTCTATGCGTGGAAAAAGTGTGTTCCCGCAGTTGGTGCAGGTCAGCGAGGCATCCTCCTTGTGTG
>CAMWRK010000274.1 GCA_947176655.1 uncultured Prevotellaceae bacterium
CAAGAAGACAATATAAAATATATTTCCAATAATATGTCCGGCAACTCTTCCTTTCTGTCCCTTTATTTTTTTTATTACTGCCCATTGAACATCTTTGGTAATGTGTTTCGGATGTTGGAAGTCTGAATGTTTAGGGAAAGAGCCATATTCAGTAATATATTTTTGTTGCTTGGCCTCTATCATATTTAACTCAGATATATGACCAAGTTTATCCAGAAGATCGGCTAAGTAACCTTTCTTCTGCCAATCTTCATAGTGGAGGAACCGGAGCATGCTGGGACAGGATTCAGGGGTCAAGATTTATGAAAAATACCGTTTTTCTGCATAAAATGCGTTCTTGATTTTCAATGGGTTGCGGTTAAGTCAATAGGACAGCCCTCTCGAAAACCGGAGTATGTTGGGACAAACGCCGTAAAACGCGTTCCACTGCCACTGAAACCGGAGTATACTGGGACAACCGGCTTTCTCCAAGTTGCTGAGTACCCGCACGTACGGGAAAAAAACCGGAGCATGCTGGGACACTTTTGATGATTTATTGCTATCTTTCCTTGAACAGAAAAAGGAATATAGCCATGGCAACCCAACCCATAAGCATGAACATCATCAAACAGGTACTGATCCGGCTATCGCAGCAGGAGTCCATCCGTTCGATCGCAGCGACGTTGCACATCAGTAAAAACACTGTGAGCCGCTACAAGGCTCTATCAGAAGCAGATCCGTTATCGGTACGCGAGCTCATTTCATTGGAGGACAAGGTGCTCAACCACCGCTTCAACGGAGGTAATCCGTCGTACTGCGACACAAGAATGGAGACCCTAAAGGATATGCTGCCCTATATTGAGAAAGAACTGAAGAAACCACATGTCACTTCCCTCCTTCTCTGGGAGGAATACAGGAAAGACCATCCCGACGGATACGGTTTGTCACAGTTCAGACATCATATTGCCCAGCACATTAAGGCGGTCGAACCCTCCACTCTTGTCAAGGACCTATATCAGCCGGCTCAGAAGATGCTGATCGACTTCGCTGGAGATCGTCTGTCGTACATTGACATTGAAACCGGTTCCGAGGTCTTCGTGCAGACATACGTCGCCATACTGCCCTTCTCCGGACTTACGTTCATAACCTGTGTCCACTCGCAGAGTATCGAGTTATTTCTGGAGGCCACCGTCAAGGCGCTATCCTTCTTCGGAGGAGTACCGAGGATTCTTGTGCCGGACAACCTGAAGTCCGCTGTCAAACGCACGGATCGTTATGAGCCGGACCTCAGCGAAGGAATGAATGACCTTGCGAACCACTACATGTGCGTGGCAATGCCCGCCAGGGTCAGAAAACCAAAGGACAAGGCATTGGTGGAAGATGCAGTCAACAAGGCATACAGACACATCTACGCCCCTCTCCGCAACAAAGTCTTCTACTCGCTTGAGGAACTGAATGAAGCCATCTCCGACCTTGTTGACAAGTACAACAGCAAGCGACTGACGGGCCGGGACTACTCTCGCATAGAGTGTTTCATAGCCTCCGAAAAACCCTTGCTTGCCACTTTACCTGAATGTCCATTTGAGTTCAAGCGCAGGACATCCCTGAAGGTAGCTCCCAACAGCTTTGTGACCTTCGGTAACGACCGGGTGTCCTACTCGGTACCATACAGACTTATCGCACAACAGGTAGACGTAACTTTCACGGCTTCTCAGGTACGTATATACCATGCAGGTCAATGCGTGGCTACACATGTCAGGTCATACGTGAAGGGAGGCTATGTGTATGTCGACGATCATCTTCCTCCCAAGTCAAGAGAATACAGGGCCTATAGCGCAGATTACTTCATCGCCAGGGCCGAAAAGATAAGTCCGGAGTTCAAGATAATCATTGAAAACCTGTTCGCTGACGGTCAGCCGGAACAGATTCACTTCCGCACCGCACAAGGCTTCTTCAGGCTTCAGAAGACGAGCGATCCGGTCTTGTTCCACAAGGCCTGCTCGGTGGCTATAAGCAACGGTAGCCTCCGATACAGATTCGTCAAGGCTCTAATCGACAGCGAATGTCAGGGCTTTCGGCAGGATCCCGATGAACTCACCCCGCCATCGATGCACTCCAACATAAGGGGTAAGGACGCCTTTACCTGACAATATCCCCAAAACCAATAAACAATCGTAATAAAAATGGAAAAGATAATATCTGATCTCAGACACATGCGTCTGCCCGGAATGGCGCAGACATGGCAGAACCTGATGGAAGCCCGTCAGGTCTCGTCACTCAACGCTACCGATTGCATGCGGCTCGTCATACAGGGCGAGCTCGACATGCGTAAGGCCAACCGTAACTCAAGGTTGCTCAAGAACGCTCGCTTCCGCTATCAGGTATCGGTCGACGAGTTAGCATACGATTCCTCCCGAGGACTCGATCGTTCACTGATCACACAGCTATGCGGCGGAGAATACCTCCGCCGCGGCATACCGGTGATCATTACCGGGCCGACCGGAACTGGAAAAAGCTGGCTTGCATCCGCACTGGGCAACCATGCGTGTGTGTCCGGCTTCAAAACCCGGTACTGGAGTGTGCTGAAGCTCATGGAAGAATTGACCATAGCACGTGCAGAACGGCAGACAAGGAAGCTCTTTGAGCGAATCGCCGGATATGATCTTCTCATCATAGACGACTTCGGGATAAAGAAACTCAACAACGAGCAGATCCTCGACCTTATGGAAATCATCGAGGACCGTCACGGACGAAAGGCAACCGTCATAGTCTCTCAGATACCCGTTTCCGACTGGTATGACTGTCTGGAAACAAATACTACAGCCGCCGATGCCATACTCGACCGAATGGTACACTCAGCCATAAGATTTGAGTTAAAAGGTGATAGTCTAAGAAAAAATCATTAACTTCGCCACATCAAAAGTGTCCCAGCGACCTCCGGCGCGCTGTCCCAGTCTGCTCCGGTTTTTCCATTCCGTCGCGCTTCTCCAGCCACTCGTGTCCGCATTTCATACACGTACACATTCCGGATTTCAGACGG
>CAMWRK010000275.1 GCA_947176655.1 uncultured Prevotellaceae bacterium
GATTTTTCCATTATCCTCATATACCGCACCATAGCTTTTCTTACCGTTGTCCATGCGTTCCGTGCATAGACGTGTTGACTTGACGCCATTGACAACAGTATCACCGACAACATATACTTTGTAATAATAATCCTCGACCAGCATAAGCGTGTTTTTGTGGTGGTATATCCATGTTTTCCCTGGAGTAAGTAACTTCTGTTGAGCCCGAATGCACAGACATGATAACAAAAACATCGTGGTGATAAACGCAAATTGCTTCATAATAATATTTGTTGGATTTATGTTAAATAGATTTATGTAATACCGCTTACTGTTACTTCCTTGCCCTAAACACAGCATTCTTTTCTATTCTTGTTCCTGCGTCAATGATGACTGTGGATGCATTTATTTCTGTTGCTCCGTTTTTTATTATAACCGGACCTGTTGCTTTAGCAGAAGTTCCTACTCCTACTTTACCACTGGAATAGACGGTCAACTGAGCACTGGCATTGATTGCTACAAATGCAACAAATACTGCCGATAATAGAATCTTTTGCATAAATAGCATGTTAAGGTTAAACTTTATAATCCAACAATGGTTGCAAAGATATATTATTTTTTACATAAGGCAAGTGTATGTGTCATTTTTTTTTGGGGGGGTATTATTAGTAATCATAAATGGTTATTCGTAGTTTGCCAATCAGATAATGAACCATTAAGCGCGGCATACACATGCAAAAAGACTTATCGCATACTTGCTTTTACGTGGCACGAGCACATCTGTTGCGGCCACCAGGAAACTGTTTTCCGGAACATCACCGGTTCGCCCTGCTAATCCCAATTTCATCCGCGGCTTCCACTTTATTGTTGGCAATCGTACACATAATTCAACATTATTATATATCTTTGACGCGAATATGACACAAACATCTCTTAAAGAGCGTACGGCACGCGGTTTGCTGTGGGGAGGTCTGAGCAACGGCATCATGCAGTTGCTTGGTGCCTTGTTCGGGCTGGCGCTGATGCGGTTGCTGACACCTTCGGACTGGGGCAAGGTGTACATGCTCAACATATTTGCGGCACTGGCAAGCACGTTGCAGGAGAGCGGGTTCATCGCCGCGCTGTGCAACAAGAAGGAGCCTACGGACAGGGAGTACAACGCCGTCTTCTGGTTCAACCTTCTGGTCAGCGGAACGCTGTACGTGCTGCTGTGGTTCCTGGCTCCGCTGATAGCCGGTTTCTACAACGACCCCGACCTCACGGCACTGGCGCGTTTCCTCTTCCTTGGCTTCCTGCTGTCCGGACTGGGCACGGTGCAGAGAGCCTACCTTTTCGGCCATCTCATGGTGCGCGAGACCAGCATCTGCGGCATCACTGCCATGCTTGTCTCCGGTCTGACCGGCATAGCCATGGCGTGGATGGGATTCGCCCACTGGGGCATAGTGACACAAAGCGTCACCTTCGTCCTCGTGGTGCAGCTCATGAATTGGCACTACTCCTCGTGGCGGCCTTCCCTGCGGATAGACCTGCGTCCGGCATGGGAGATGTTCAACTTCAGCAGCAAACTGTTGCTGACAAACATCTTCAACATCTTCAACAACCATGCTTTCAGTGTTCTGCTCGGCAAGTATTTCGGTGACCGCCAGGCCGGCATCTACGGCACGGCACGCAAGTGGGACGACATGGCCGCAGGCACCATCAACGGTATGGTGACGGCTGTAGCGCAACCCACTCTGGCACAAGTGGCCGCCGACAAGGGGCGCTACCTTAATGTCTTCCGCAAGATGCTGCGCTTCGTCTCCTTCATCTGCTTCCCCGCATTGCTAGGACTCGGGATGATTGCCGAAGAGTTCATCCTCATTGCCGGAGGCGAGAAATGGGCAGAGAGCGGACGCATACTCGCTCTGCTGTGCATACATGGTGCTTTCTTCCCGCTGACCACCCTGTACAGCAACCTCACTATAAGCCGCGGTCACAGCGGCGTCAACATGGCGTGCACAATAGGGCAATGCCTTGCCGTATGGACAGGGCTTATCGCCCTGCACCTCAGCGGCTACGGCATGATGCCCATGGTAGTCTTCTTCATTGTCCTCAATGTCCTCTGGCTTGGTATATGGCAGTGGTGGGCCTACAGACTCATCGGTCTGAAATGGCGTTGGGCAGCACTCGACACCATGCCTTTCCTGTTTTTCACTCTGGCGGTTCTGGCGGGAACATGGTGGCTGACACGCCCCATAGACAACCTGTGGCTCCTGATGCTGTCGCGCATAGTCATGGCTGCGACACTGTATGCAGGCATCATGTGGATGAGCGGTGCCAGAATCATGCGCGAGACCATAGGCTATCTGCTGCACAGGAAATAGCCGCCACCCCCGTGATTTTTGGGCAGAATTTTGCGCAATCGGGACAAAATGGCCAAATTTGCACCACGGGAAGTGCACATCGAAGGAATATTTGCACTTTCCACGGTGCACCTAATCGCTAAAGTATGGATATTACACTCATAAACTTCATGCAGGAGCAGCTCAGGCAGACAACGTCTGACTTTAAGCGTTACATATACGATAAACTGCCATGGGAAGCCCGTCTTGTCGGCCTGATGGGGCCACGCGGTGTCGGGAAATCGACAATGGTATTGCAGCATCTGAAAGAGCAGGACGATGAAGTACGCGGCAAAAGTATCTACATCACTGCCGACCACAGTTATTTCCTCACACACACTTTGGAAGAAACGCCAAAAAATCTTTACACATTAGCGTTGTTACCGGCATGATTTGTCCGATGCTCCAAGTGCAAAAGTCGGGTGACGTGCGCGAAACAGAAAGAGGCATGCCGGATTCTGTATATTTCCAATACCCGAAGCGCCTCACGCCATTCGTTCGTTCCGACACATCTTGCTGTACTACAGAGTGTTGCCCCACAGGCCAACGGTGCGTAAAGGGTCATCATGCCGTCCTGTGCCAGGTATCTCACATTGCCTCCAAAAAGACACCGCGGTCTTCGGGTCGAAAGACCGTGGTCTTAAGCGCGAAGAC
>CAMWRK010000276.1 GCA_947176655.1 uncultured Prevotellaceae bacterium
GGTCTTCGCGCTTAAGACCACGGTCTTTCGACCCGAAGACCGCGATGTCTTTTTGAGGGGTATGCGAGATGCCTAGCACAGGAAGCCGTGACATGCCTTTAAGCGTCCGTACAGTATGTCTGCGTATCACGTCAACAGCTTGTTATATAGTGAGATAGGTGTGGGGCGGTATGGACGAAGGGAGATACATGACCCTTTGAAATTTTACATAACCTGGCAAATTTCATTTTGCCCTACACCCCAAGACCGGCTTTTGTACTGAGAGCATCGGTCGGATACCGTCACTCACAACGCTAACGTGTAATGTTTTTTCAACAGAACGTGAGTGCTATCCCCGCTTTTTGCTACTGAACCGTTGTTTCTTGCATTTCTCGTTTTAGTGTCATTTCTCTTCCCCGTCCGCTTCGTTCAGCAGTTCCTTGAGCCATGGCATTACCCATTCACGTTTGAAATAGTGATGTGGCGGGTCTACGTTTGCAATGCGGAAAAACTCAGTGCGGTCTATGCCCTCGGGCACGCTGTCCAGTTGCAGACGGCTGGCAGGATCGGCATACTTGGCATAATGGTATCTGGCGAAATGTCCCTCGGCTCCGGCAATTTTGTAGGCTTTGGTTATGATGTCGAAATCGCGGTCCATGCCCCCCTCGGTGCAGATGACGGGGCGCGGAGCCAGTGCCGCAACGATGTCGGGAAAGTCGAATAGCGTCAGAAACTCAGGAATCAGGTGTTCTATGTTGTTTGGGAACGGGCGTGCGCCGTAGGCATCAGGCTTGGTCATTACCAATGCTCTTTCCCTCGTCCGGCACAGAAAATCGTTGTATACGAATGCGTATATGGACTTGTCGAGCAGGCCGAGCACCATCATCGGTTCGGTGCCGAGCGAGAAACCGCTGGCTATGATTCGGTCGCGGCGTATGAAGTCTTGGACTTTCATCCAGTCGAGGATGACGCGATCCTGGTAGGAACACAGTCCGAGATAGCTCCATCCGAGTTCGAGCAGGAATCGTGAGGTGGCAATATAGTCGAAATATCCGTTGTCAGAGAGTTCGCCACTCGAAACGTTGTCCACTACGACAGCTACAAGTCCTTGGCGTACATAGTGCAGTCCCATGGCTGCCGGACGCACTATGCTGTCCGCTTCGCCCTCCAGGTCATAGTTGCCGCTTCGCTCTCCGGCCAGCAGTTCCTTGGTTTGTCCGAAGCCGGGGATGCACAATGTGGCAGGAGCGGGTGTGTCGGCACTTACCCCGTCTGGAATCATCACGAGGAACGGTACGACGCTTTTAGGCAGCGGGTAGCTTTCCCATTTCTCCACTCGATAACCGTCGCGCTGCACTGCTGCCACACGTCGCGGAGCCGGTGTCTTCACATCAGGGTGCTTCATTATACGCGCCATGGATTTCTGCATGGCTTTCTGCCAGGACTTGAATTTCCCCGGCGTCATGTTTTCGTCGAAGGTCAGCTCCGGACGCTTTTCTGCCATAAGGTTCTGTACTGTGCCGCGCGAACTCAGGAACCGTCCGTCGGTTCTGTCTGTCGTGACCCTTGTGTTGTCTCCTGCCGCAACGGTTGCTACGGCGATGCCCCATGCTATGGTGGCAAAAATCGCTTTCTTTATCATATTTTTGTGTAGTAAGTTCTTTCGTATCTTCCTGAGTTATCCTTCTTGTGCGCTGTTTCTGTGCGCCAGGCTGTCTGTGCGTATGTGTTTCTACCCTAACCGAAGAGGAGCTTTCCGACATTGCAGCCGAGGAAGTCCTCAAGTCCGATGCCTTGCGTTCCTACCACGAGGGCACGTTCCGGGTGGAACAGAACGGCGAACTTCGGCAGGCCGGAGTTCATGCCTCGCCGTCCGCTCTTCACTTCGATGGCCGCGCATCGGTTTCCGGAGGTGAGTATGAAGTCTACTTCGTCGGTTTTCTCACGCCAGTAGTGCACCTCGTATTCTCCTTCCTCTGCCATGCTCAGCAGGTGTGTGCCTACGGCACTTTCCACCCATCTGCCCCATGCCGAGGGATCCGTTCTGTCCGATGCGAACGAGCGTCCGCGGTATGCAGTCATCAGTGCGTTGTTGTACACCTGATATTTTGGTATGGAGCTGTACTTGCGCGCGTTGTCTGCGGAATATTTTTGTAGCCCTGTCAGCAGTTCGCACTCGTTCAGCAGATCCAGATAGGCCGCCAGCGTCGTCACGTTGCCACTGTCCTGCAACTGCCCCATGAGTTTTGTCAGGGACACCATTTCGCCTGAGTATCCGCATCCGAGTTCAAACAGTCTTTTCATAAGGGCCGGTTTATATATGTTCGATGTCATTATCACGTCTTTCTCTATGGCCGGTGCCACAAGTGAATCCATGATGTACCTTTTCCATCGTTTCTCGTCGTGTATCATGCCTGCCGTTCCGGGATAGCCTCCGAAGTACACGTATTCGTCTATACCGATGCCGAAAGCATCGTGCATCTCTTTGTAGCTCCAGTGTCCCAGACGTATAAGTTCGAAGCGGCCAGCCAGCGACTCCGTCAGCCCCTTTCTTATCATCAGTCTTGAACTGCCCAGCAGTATGACTTTCAGGTTTATGCCGTTGCGAGTGTCCTCGTCCCATTCGCGTTTCACCGCTTCGCTCCACCTCTCTATCTTTTGGATCTCGTCTATGACAAGTAGGTGTTCGGACGCATTCTGTATGGTCATCTTTGCACGTGCCGCGTTCCATGTCCTGCTTATCCAGTCAAGGTCTTTCGGATCCACGCTGTCCGCCGTATCGAATGTGTACGGCATGCCGCAGTCTCTCGTCACTTGTCCAACAAGTGTGGACTTGCCAACTTGCCTCGGGCCTGCCACCACCTGTATGAATCTTCTCGGTTCGGCCATTCTCGTTTTCAGAGAGTAGTATTGCTGGCGGATGTATTCCATGTCATAATCATTTGTTCTTTATGCCTGAATGTTCAAATCTCTGTGTCGAAATGTTCAAATCTCTGTGTCGAAATGTTCAAAT
>CAMWRK010000277.1 GCA_947176655.1 uncultured Prevotellaceae bacterium
TTTTTTTTAAAGCAGAAGAAGGCATCCGAGCTCAGACGCGGTCTCGGTTGCTCGGAGATGTGTTTAAGAGAAAGGCTATACCCTCTGGCTTCGAAAGTGGAACGTATGCCTCCGCTGGGGAAACTGCTGGCATCCGGTTCCTGCTGTACAAGCTGTTTGCCGGTGAATTCCTCCACCATTCCTCCTTTCCAGTCGTGTTCGACAAATCCGTCGTGCTTTTCCGCCGTACCTTCTGTGAGCGGCTGGAACCAGTGTGTGGTGTGTGTCACTCCCAGTTCCATGGCCCACCGCTTCATGCCTTCGGCCACGGCATCGGCTGTCTTCAGATCCAGTGTGGAGCCTTTGTCTATGACATCGCACATTTTCTCGTAGACATCAGCCGGAAGGTATTTGAACATCTTCTGTTTGTTGAAGACGTACTTGGCAAAGAATTCGCTGGGGCGTTCCTTGGGTGCAGGCACATCGACAGCCCTTTTGCCGAAGGCTTCCTCGATGACCTTGAATCTCAGTGTTGCTGGCATGTGTGTTCCCTTTCTTTCTCTCTACTTGTTCAATGACCAGGCGAAGCCGTCCTTGGTGTCCTTTACCTCGAATCCCAGTGCCGCCAGGTCATCTCTGATCTTGTCTGACAAAGGCCAGTTCTTTTCGGCCTTGGCCTGCTGGCGCTGTTCTAGAACCATGTCAACGACTTTGCCGAAAGCCTCCTCGCGGGCTTTGTTGCTCATGTCAATTTCTTCGCTGAGACCGAGAATGTCGAATGCGAAGGTGCGGAATACGTCCGTCAGTGCCGCCACGACATCGGCAGTGACGCTTGCCTTCTTGTCCGCAACGGAGTTGAGTACGCGGCAGGCATCGAAGAGGTGGCTTATCACCATGGGCGACGCCATGTCGTCGTTCATGGCATCGTAACAGTTCCGGCGAAGTGTGTCCACGTAGTTCATCTCTATCTGGGGCTGCCCTTTGACTTTCTGGCCTTCCTTCAGACGTTTCAGGGCTTTCCAACCGTCCATGAGGCGTGCCAGACCCTTTTCCGCACTTTGCAGAGCCTCGTTGCTGAAATCCACCGTGCTGCGGTAGTGGGCCTGAAGGATGAAGAACCGTATGGTCATGGGGGAGTATCCGCGCTCCAGTCTCTCGTGCTCTCCGGCAAAGAATTGGGGCAGGGTGATGAAATTGTTGTATGATTTGCCCATCTTCTTGCCGTCAATGGTAATCATGTTGTTATGCATCCAGTAGGTGACCATCGGATGGCCGAGGCTGGCCTGTGCCTGTGCTATCTCGCACTCGTGGTGTGGGAATACGAGATCCAGGCCTCCGCCGTGTATGTCGAAACGTTCGCCAAGATATTTGCGCCCCATGGCCGTACACTCGCAGTGCCAGCCGGGGAAACCTTCGCTCCATGGGCTGGGCCAGTGCATTATGTGTTCCGGTGCGGCTTTCTTCCACAAGGCGAAGTCGGCCTGGTTGCGTTTTTCTCCCACACCTGCCAAAGTGTCGCGGCTGGCGTCCTTGATGTTCTCCAGGGTGCGACCGCTGAGAATGCCGTATTTGTAGTCGTTGTTATATTTCTCTATGTCAAAATATACAGAACCGTTGCTCTCGTAGGCATATCCGTTGTCCAGTATCTGGCTCACCAGCTGCTGTTGCTCTATGATGTGTCCGGTGGCGTGCGGCTCTATGCTTGGCGGCAGGCAGTTCAGCGCGGCCATGGCATCGTGGAAACGGTTGGTGTAGTACTGTGCCACCTCCATAGGCTCCAGTTGCTCCAGACGTGCCTTCTTGGCGATCTTGTCCTCGCCATCGTCGGCATCGTGCTCCAGATGTCCAACGTCGGTGATGTTGCGCACATAGCGTACCTTGTAGCCCTGGTGCATGAGGTATCTGTAAAGCAGGTCGAAGGTAATGGCAGGCCGCGCATGCCCCAGATGTGCGTCGCCATAGACAGTGGGTCCGCAGACGTACATGCCGACGCGTCCCTCTACGAGAGGACGGAACAGTTCTTTCTGCCGTGTCAGCGTATTGTAGATAAGGAATGGTTGTATTGTCGTCATTGTCTTGTAAATTATTCCTGACTGCAAAGTTACAATTATGTGTTCGTAATACAAAATAATTCTGTCTTATTTTATCTCCGATACTACCCTTGTAGTCACGTGAAAACACTAATGACACCGGAGGAATCCGATGCCATTAGTGTCACGTTAAGTGCCCAGCTCTATGCGTTCGGCTGGTTGGAGGGGATGCTCTTAAGCAGTTCTTCCGCTGTATGGCACAATTCGTCGTACCATTCAGTCCCGAAGCGTCGTATGAGTGGCTGGCGCAGAAATATGTACAGAGGCATGTTCTGTGCCCGGCCTTTGGCAACGGCATCTTTGCAGATGTCCCAGCGATGGTAGTTGATTCCTGTCAGACCGTTGCCGAATTCTTTCATGCGTATGGGATAGAGATCGCAACTGAGCGGTTTGCAGTTTAGCAGGCAGCCTTGACATCCGCGGAAGGCGCAGTCGCGTCCGCCGACTATGGTCGTTACCATGTCACCTTCGGGATCGGCGTATGCCACCCCCTGCTTGTCTATCATGGCCTGTGCACCGGCACTCAGACCGGGCCAGAGACGATCCAGTTCGTTCTCTATGGCTGCTATTTCGTCCATGGAGACAGGTGCTCCGGCATCGCCCTCTTCGCAGCATAGGCCGTGACATTTGTCTATGTCGCAGCAGAAGCATTCGGTAATGATGTCCGTATGCACTATCACGTCGCCGACCATGAGCATGGGCGGAAGTGCGTTTGTATCTACCATTGTATGGGTGTTTTTCCCCGGCTTGTCAGGTATCTGTTGGCAGCATTGAAGTGTCCGCAGCCGAAGAATCCGCGGTATGCCGACAATGGGCTGGGGTGGGCACATTGCAGTATCTGGTGCTTGTTGGCATCGATGAGGCTTGCTTTGATTACGGATGTTGCTACCCACAGGTGGAACACAAGG
>CAMWRK010000278.1 GCA_947176655.1 uncultured Prevotellaceae bacterium
GGACGCCACAGATGCTTTGGCTGCGGCCTATTGTCACTTTCTGCAAATGGGACGGCCAGAAACTGACAAAAAATACACCTCATGGAAAGACTTCGTCAACAAAAATAAAGACAGACAATCCACCACCGTAACCGGCAACCCGACGAAATGAACCCGATAATCAACATCACGGACGGAATACCGCGCCATCCCGATTGGCGTATGGCAGAACCGGTAAACATGGAGATTCTTCCTGGTGAGCAGGTTGCCGTCTTCGGAGACAATGCGGCAGGGAAAAGCCGTCTTGTGGAAATCATTACCGGGCACTATCCGTTGTTGCGCAACGAGGTTCATTACGATTTCAACGACACGGATAACAAAGCCGAAGCCGGCACTCCGACACAAAAACGCCTCATCAGCGAACAGCTGAAATATATATCATTTCGTGATTCCTACGGTGAACAGGACGGTACTTACTATTATCAGCAACGCTGGAACCAGCACGACATAGACGAGAACACCCCTACGGTCGGAAGTCTGCTGGAGAAAATACCGGAACATAGCCATGGACTGCGGCAGACTCTCTACAAGATGTTTGCTTTGGAACCAGTTTTGGACAAGCGTATCATAACCCTTTCCAGCGGGGAACTGCGCAAATTCCAACTGACCCGCACTCTGCTTTCCGCACCACGGATACTTATTCTGGACAATCCGTTCATAGGACTCGATGCTGAAACGCGCGAGTTGCTGAAAGAACTGTTGGAGAAACTGACACAGACAACGGACACAACCGTTATTCTCATTCTGTCCAGATACGACGACATCCCCGATTTTATTACACACGTCCTGCCGATAGAAGGGCTGAAAGTATTGCCAAAGCAGACGAGAAAAGAATTTGTCGCTAACATTGCAGACACGACATCAGTCCTGCCACAAGACTTGGCAGAGATGATAACCGCCCTGCCGCATAAGGATATTACGACTATTCCGTTCTATCCGCAGAACGGAGGCGAGATATTGAAATTCCACAACGTCAGTATACGCTATGGAGAGCGTACCATCCTGAAAAATCTGGACTGGACGGTTCTCGAAGGTGAGCGTTGGGCACTCTGTGGCGAGAACGGTGCAGGGAAAAGCACACTGTTGTCACTTGTCTGTGCCGACAATCCGCAAAGTTACTCCTGCGATATTGAACTTTTCGGACACCGCCGCGGCACTGGCGAGAGTATATGGCAGATAAAACGACACATAGGTTATGTCTCCCCAGAAATGCACAGAGCCTATCTACGTGACATCCCTGCCATAGACATCGTTGCCAGCGGTCTGTCGGACAGCATAGGGTTGTATTGCCGCCCACGTCCGGAGCAACGTGACACATGCCAGATGTGGATGAAAATTTTCGGCATAGAGCACCTCTGCGACAAAACATTCCTCAAGCTATCCAGTGGAGAACAACGACTTTGCCTGTTGGCAAGGGCATTCGTCAAAGACCCCGAACTTCTCATTCTTGACGAGCCGCTACACGGACTGGACACACAGAACAGACGGCTGGTAATGGAGATAATAGCCCTATTCTGCCAACGTCCGCACAAAACCATGATAATGGTCACGCACTATAAGGAAGAACTACCGGACTGTATTACACATAATCTGTTACTAAAGAAGCAGCTATGAAGAAAATTTTCATTATCGCCATATTCATGGCAACAGCCGCAGGAAGCGCCCAAGCACAGGAGATATTCGACTACCTTCTGGACAAGAACGAACTGGTGATCAACGATGCCGAAAGCAGTGACTTCGATCTGAAAGTGGCGCAGTTCAAGTTTACGGCCATGCGATATTTCCGCAAAAACATCATACAGCAGGAGGGAAGCATAAGCAGCGCATGGCTGGACGAACAAGCATTGGCACTGAATGAGTTTGTAACGAACTATCTGATGGAACTATCGCAAAACAGCAATGCCGACGAGAAAACGCGCAAAGCCATTGTGTTGCGTTATTGCCGTGCAAGTTGGAACCATGCCATGTTCAAAAAGGCAGACAAGAAAGAGGCGGAAGCCTTTGTCAGAGACAAAGGCGGGTATACACCTTTTAGCCTGAACACAAACTGGGTGGAAGCATTGGCAGAAACAAAGAAGAACTGACAAGGCCAGAACCGGCAATATAGAACCGACATACGTATAAGTCAAGCATGAACGTAGCCATAGTCAAATACAACGCCGGAAACATATATTCGGTAATAAATGCTCTGAAACGGCTCGGTATCACTCCAGTTCTGACAGACAGAACGGAAGAGCTGGTCGCAGCAGACCGTGTGCTGTTCCCAGGACAGGGTGAGGCCGGCACGGCCATGTCATATCTGCGTGAACATGGTCTGGATGTGGTAATACGCAATCTGCGCCAGCCGGTGCTAGGGATATGTATAGGCCAACAGCTGATGTGCAGCCATAGCGAAGAAGGCGACACAACATGTCTGGGCATTTTCCCTATGCCGGTAAAGCGTTTCCTGCCGAAAGTACGCACCGACAAAGTTCCTCAGATGGGATGGAACAGTATACACGATCTGCATTCACCGTTGTTCCGGGGCATACAGGACGGAGAGTTCATATACAACGTACATAGTTATTACGTTCCATACGACAAAGACTATACCATAGCCACCTGCGACTATATACAGCCGTATTCGGCTGCACTGCGCAAGGACAACTTCTACGCCACTCAGTTTCACCCCGAGAAAAGCGGAGATACAGGAGAAAGGATATTGAAGAATTTTCTTGATTTATGATAGAACTGATACCGGCCATAGACATCATTGACGGCAAATGTGTCCGTCTCACCAAAGGTGACTACGACAAGAAGACCATTTACAACGAGAATCCCGTGGAACAGGCACGAGAATTTCAGCGTCTGGGATTCCGGCGTCTGCACATCGTTGATCTGGACGGAGCCAGAAGCCGACACATAG
>CAMWRK010000279.1 GCA_947176655.1 uncultured Prevotellaceae bacterium
CTCGGGGGCTCGGTCATGTGGATAAGAGACATGGCTAACGCTTAGCCAATTTGCATACCAACATAAATGCTATGAAGCCCATATGCGCCCATGCCACCACCGGCCTGAATTATCCAGCCTGCCACAGTGGGAATTGTGAAGTAGCCGATTATTCCGATTATCATAAAAATCGTGTAGCACGTATTGGAACTATCAAGATTTACATTGGGGTTATTGGTCAACTCGGATATGTCATTCTGAAGCATCAGAACCTGAATCTTAGCGAGAATTGTAGAGAACAAATCTGCAACAGGTAGCCATAGGTAGGTTTGAATATACCGCTGAATCCACATGGTGAGCGTTGATTGGAAGCCATCCCATACTGACAAAGCAAAAGCGATCGGTCCAAGGATAGCCAAGACTATGAGGAAGAATGTTCTGATTGTGTCAATAGTCAGGGAGGCTGCTTGAAAGAGCATCTCCAACAATTCGCGGAAGAAGTTCTGTATTGCTTTCTTGACTTTATACATTCCACGCTCTATATACATTCCTGCCGCTGTGCCAACTTCCGTTACACCTAACTCATCAATCTGACGGTCAAACTCGGCATCATCGACAAGGTAAGCTGTGGACGGGTCATTCATCATCGCTTCATATTCAAGCCTATCCTTTTCCTCTCGGTAATGCTGCATATCCAATGTTTGTCCTTCAAGCATTGAGGCTGTACCCTGAACTATCGGTTGCATTACCGAATTGATAGTACCAAGCACCAATGATGGGAAGAACATGATACACAATCCAATGGCAAAGGGTCTTAGCAAAGGGAAAACATCGATTGGCTCTGCCTTCGCCAGAGACTGCCATACACGCACTGCCACATAGAATAAAGCACCAAGACCTGCAATCGCTTGTGCGACTCCCGCCATATCACTACATAGGGGCATCATCTCATCATAGAGAGAGCGGAGAACGGTATGGAGGTTTTCAAAATCTATTGCACACAGCATAGGCGTTACCAGTATTTTTCAGAACCATCTCCGTATAGATTGATGACACGTTGAGTATCGGCTTTCTTTTTGGCGCGGAGATATGATACAGAGATATTCTTATTAGTATAATAGGCGGTCATATTTTTCAGACGTTTCATCTCCTTGTAGCAGTCGTCCACAACATCCATTCGATCTTTATCGGTCATGCTAAGTGTAGTGATATTTACAACCTGCTTCAAATCGCTTAGCACTCCATTGGCCTCTTCAAGTATCCGGGTATATCCTGAGGCGATTGCCGATAATTCCGCACTGGTGAAGTTCGGGTCAGTCAACATCTTTTGAAAGTTATTGACATAATATCCCGAAATATTGCCGAGCATCAGGATTGTCTGCTGCACTTTGCGTGCATCTCGGACAAGGTTATTCACCGATTGAAGCGCATCGTAATACTTCTTCGCCTGCTGGTAAATTTTCACGGTTTCTTGAAAATTCTTGACCATGTGCGTGGCCGTCTGAGACTCCTGCACAAGTGATTTAGAATTATTTACGATGCTTTGGGCTATATTGGACGGGTCAATGACTGTCCACTGGGCAGAGGCTCGGTTTGCTCCGAAAAGCATAACCATAGCCACCACAACAATGATTGTTTTGAAATGTTTCATTCGCTTTTGTTTCAATTGATTTTAGAGGCAAATCCTCCGATTATCTTTACTCCCAGATAGAGCAGTAGCAAAGGGATAGTTAACAGAGCAATTAATCCGAAGATCATACCGAATAGAATTGCCCATAGGACATAAAGAACTTTCATCATACACTGCCCTCCCTTCTCTCGTTGGCAAGCATCTTGATAGCCGACTCAGTGTCGCCCCCAAGTTGTTTTGCCTTGCTTAGTACCTGAATTTTCTCTGTCTCCTCGGTGGTATAGCAGAGGTATTCCTCCGTTGACACCTCAGTGGCATATACAGCAGACTGCGTTCCTCCAAGTCCGATCCATACCTCTTTATAAAGGCGGTTCGGGTTGTTCGCCATGTTGATACTCAGTATCTGAGCCTTTTCCTTGTCGGTCAGACCGAGCAGCTCCTGTATCTGGTCAAAGCGGTTCATATACTTTCGTTGGTCAAGTAGTATCTTGCAGTCGGAGTTGTTGATGATGGTTTCCTTGACAATGGGTGACGATATGATGTCGTCAACTTCCTGCGTAACCACCACTGCCTCGCCGAAATACTTTCGTACCGTCTTGTAGAGATACTTCATGTATTCCGCCATATTTGCCGAAGACAGGGCTTTCCAAGCCTCCTCGCAGATGAGCATCTTGCGTATGCCCTTCAATCTTCGCATCTTATTGATGAAGGCTTCCATGATGATAATTGTTACCACCGGGAACAGTTCCTTGTTGTCCTTGATGGAATCTATCTCGAAGACTACAAAGCGTTTAGACAGCAAATCAATATTCGCTTTTGAGTTCAGCAGGAAGTCAAACCTGCCTCCGTGGTAATACTGGCGCAGCGTTGTCAGGAAGTTGTCGATGTCGAAGTCCTGTTTGTATATGGGTATCGGGCGGTTCGCCATTTCTGTCTTATAATCATCGCGCATAAACTCGTAGAAGGAGTTGAAACAGGGAACGATGTTCCGGTCTTTCGCCATCTTTTCAAGGAACATTGACAGAGCAGATCCAAGCTCACCCGATTCAGTCTTCGTAACCCTGTCATCCTCCGATTTCCAGAGGGTCAGAAGCAGCGTCTTGATACTGTCCTTTTTCTCCACGTCGAAGATACCGTCATCAGTATAGAACGGGTTGAACGAAATCGGGCTGTCCTCGGTGTAGGTGTAATATATGCCGTCCTCGCCGCGGGTACGGTTGTGGATAAGATTGCACAGACCTTCGTAGGAATTGCCGGTGTCGATAAGCAGGATATGAGTGCCTTGCTCGTAATACTGCCTGACAAGGTGGTTCGTGAAGAACGACTTGCCGG
>CAMWRK010000280.1 GCA_947176655.1 uncultured Prevotellaceae bacterium
CCCCACCCCCCCTCCAATCTTTTTTCAAGAACAAGACGGCATACGACAACAGCCTCGGTCTCGTGGGCTCGGATATTTGTATAAGAGACAGGGATAAAACAGATGAATAAACCGGCGGAATAAAACAGGAATGGGCCACGACGCGCTATAAAGGGATTATGCCCATGCGTTGTAAAAAGGAAAACTCCCTTTGCCCCGGTCGGGAAGCAAAGGGAGAATTGTTCAAAGTTGGTAATTTCGGATAAGCAGGGCAATGTTGTCACCCTCGGCTATAACGCCCTTTATATCGAAATGCCGCTGCAGCTTTCCAAGGTCGCAGAGCCAGAGTATTCCGCTGCCGATGTTGCACCGTACCGTGTCAAACTCGGTACGGTCAACCAGACTGTCGCACTCCATGATTTCATCGACAATATCCTTTATCTCAATCAGAGTACGGCTTTCCCTTACATTTTCGGAATTGTCGGGCAACAGCATATTGGCGATGATGATGTCATTATTGTTCCTGCGGAGGGATAAGACAGGCATTTTCTCTATGACCCTGTCGCCTTCAAAGTCAAAGACGGATATGTGTGCGGCTTCCGCCTGTCCGCTTAATATTCTCCGTGTCGCCTCGTTCTCCATGGCGTGTATGCTTCCGCTGTCTATCATATCGCCGTCAACGAAAAGCCCGAATGTCGCAAAATTCTTTATCTTCATATATCCTTGATTTTAAGTTATAGACAAGGGATGTCATTCATCAAAGCCCCATTCCGTTATCTCCAGTTCGTCACCGTCTTTCATGCCGTCTATCGGGTCGCAGATGAACGTGCCGAAAAAGTTTACCGCCACACATCCCCTTTTCAGGGATGCAGGCTCAGAACCGTCATCGTCACAGTGGCGTATCTGATACCACTGTTTCCCTTTCGGCAGGGTCTCCACGGTTATTCTTAGGTCTATAAACTCGCCCTCGGCTGTAATGCCGTTCTCAAGCACCAATGACATGGGTGTCTTGTTTTCTTTATTGTAATCGAATGTCATAATCCTTTTGTCTATTGATTGTCACTTGTTTAACTTTTTTATGGGCGGCTTGTCCCAATCCGTCTCGTCATACTCATAGGTCGTGTCCTCGTCCTCATACTCGTTTTGGTCGTAAGAGACACGATTTTTTCGGGGAGCGTAGAAATGTCTGAAGGCACTGATGATTTTTTCCGTCAAAACCTTGCCTACCGTGCCGACAAGGTGCAGCTCAAGCGTCCAATAGTCGAAGCTGAAATCCGCGAGTTCTCCGCCGTATCTGTCATCGGTTTTGTACAGTGTCACTGAAACATAGCCGTTTGTGCCGCTCTGTAGTTCCACAAGATGCCCATAATAGGTAAAGCAGTCATTGTTTGACTGACCGGACTTGGTTATCCGGTCAATCAGTTTTTGAATGTAGTTGTATCTTGGTTTTTTCATAGCGGTATTATTTCTTCGATAGTCACCGTATAGCCGTGACCGTCTTCCGTTCTCCACTCCTTGCACCGTGGCAAGTCTATCAGGGTGCTGCCGTACCGCACGTTGAAGTTTTCCTAGCAGTCGGCAATCTCCTGTTCAAATGCTTTCATCGCATCATCGAGCGAACGATACAGGGCGTGTCCGTCAGAAACGCTGTCCTGCATTTCAATCAGTGTCGCAAGCAGATAAAATTTCTGTTCCATATTCATAGGGTTTTATACAAACGGTATGTGCCGTCCGTGTTTGTTTAGGTATTCAAGCATTTCCTTTGCTTCCATGTGTGAAGCCATGTTGCGGTCATCGTGTCCTGTCTTCTCGTCGGCGATAACCTTGACACACTCCTTTATGAGCTGCCACAGCGACTGCTGCAGCGTGCGGTGCATTGTTGGGATGGCTGCTGCGAACAGCTTGGCGTTGAAACTGTAGGAGTTGAGAGCCGTTTCCACTTGTTTTGCAAGCTCTTGTTCCTTTCTGGCATTGTCGTTCATAATCTCAATTTTTAAGTTTGACTTTTCCCTTTCTTCCGGTGTGTCCCGGACTTAGAGGAATTTTTTTACTGCATTATGAAGCGGACGGACGGCATATAGGCAAGGCTGACATGAAAATACTCTCCGCAGGAGGAAGATTTTCGGATGTCACCGGCAGGCATGGCCTTGACGGTTGCAGGACGGACTTAACTTCGCGGTAAAATAATTATCTGAGGCCGGCCAACCGAATGATCGAGAAATTATAAAAGGAATACGGCTGTATTAACTTAGAAAAGAACCGTTTTCTCATGGCTTTTCTCATGGCAACCACATAAATTCTGTTTTTTTCTAATTTTTCTTTTGTATTTCAAGAAAAAAATGTAAATTTGCAATTACATAATTGACTGCTTACAGAAATCTGTCGGTTAAAAAACAAAGTAGAATATATTATTACTATGGCAAAACCATCACGATCAAGAATACATGCGTGGGCTGCCGCTGGAGGAGCAACCGCAGGTGCACTTCCTGTTGGAGCTGATGCTATAGCACTCGCCGCAGAGGAAGTATTAATGACAATAAACATCGCTGCAATGTTTGGTGAAAAAATTTCAAAATCAGTTGCAGAGGGAATTATAGCATCAACTGTGGGGAGTGTAGCAGGAACAGCAATATTTGAATCTCTGAATGTAGGCTATCCATTTACAATACCTGCAAAGATAGCTGTGGCTGTAGGAGTTATTGAAACTCTTGGGCATACTATTTATGAGTATTATGATAATAAGTATAATGGTTGATTTATATTTTAGATATGAAAAAAACAGTTAATATTCTTAAATTCTGCATATTCGCATTTGTTTGTATTGGATTGATTTATAGTATTATAAAAACAGATATTTTTTATGTCATCCTGTTTTCTTTATCATTTTTATCTTGTCTTTATCTTATGGTAAAAAAAAATAAGCAAGAGTGATTT
>CAMWRK010000281.1 GCA_947176655.1 uncultured Prevotellaceae bacterium
GCCCAAGCAGCTGGCCGGCGTGCTGGACTGCAACAGCAGCCGTAAGGGTGCCCGCTTCGTGCGTTTCTGCGATGCATTCAATATACCCATTGTCACACTGGTGGACGTTCCCGGCTTCCTCCCAGGTACGGCACAGGAGTACAATGCCGTGATTCTGCACGGAGCCAAGTTGCTGTATGCTTACGGCGAGGCAACTGTGCCCAAGGTTACAGTGACCCTTCGCAAGAGCTACGGCGGCAGCCATATCGTAATGAGTTGTAAGCAGCTGCGCGGCGACATAAACTACGCATGGCCTTCTTCCGAGATTGCAGTCATGGGTGCCAGCGGTGCGGCCAGCGTACTTTATGCCAAGGATGCCAAGGCTTTGAAGGATGCCGGCAAGACGGAGGAGGCAAAGGCATATATCAAGGAAAAGGAGGAAGAATACACCAAACTGTTTGCCAATCCTTATCAGGCTGCCAAGTACGGCTATATCGATGATGTCATCGAGCCACGCAACACACGTTTCCGTGTGATACGTGCATTGGCACAGCTTGAGAACAAGAAATTAACCAATCCGGCCAAGAAGCACGGCAACATTCCCCTGTAGTCATGAATATATTACCAATAACACCGGAAAGTTGGCAATTGGCAGGTGTCAGTATTGCTGTCGTTTTTGGCATACTTGTTGTTCTTGTATGGATATTGAATATCTTTACCGTAGTGGCCAGGAACACCGCCAAGAAGGCGCGTACTGTCAATGTCACCCTTGCCCAGCACAAGCAGGCAAAGACTTTTGCCAATGCCAGCGATGAGGATAAGGCAGCCGTGGCCATGGCTCTTTATCTCTACGAACAGGAGAGGAAGAACAGGGAAAGCCGTGTGCTTACCATCACACATAAAAGTCAGGCCTGGTCAGCAGAGTTGAACCCAAGGCTGTAGTCGTGTAATCCGTAAACAAAGCAAAAAATGAAAGAATTCAAGTTTAAAATAGGTGGCACAGACTATATTGCCACTGTCGAGGATCTGAAGGGCGGCAACATGCAGGTTACTGTCAATGGTCAGACCTATCAAGTGGAGATTCCGCAGACAAAGGCTAACGGTCCGCGCCCCGCATCCTCTGCCCCCGTTGCAGCTCAGGCCGGCGGTCCTAAGAATGTTGTCAGCGAATTGCCCGGCACCGTTACCGCCGTCAATGTCAGCGCAGGCCAGCACGTGAAGCGCGGCGATGTCCTGCTCGTCATAGAAGCCATGAAGATGGCCAACGACATCGTATCCGAGGTGGACGGTACCGTACAGCGTGTTGCCGTTGCTTCCGGGCAAAGTGTGAATCAGGGCGACATGCTCGTTGAGATGGTCGCCGATTATGTCGCAGCCGAGGCTCCGGCGCTGGCCCCCAAGCCTGCACCTGCGGCTCCTGCCGGAGTGAGTGCAGCTCCAACCATGTCAGCTTCCGCTCCAGCCGGCAGCAAGACTGTGACGGCTCCCCTGCCGGGTTCAATTACCAAAATCAGTGTTAAGGTAGGTGATCGCGTGTCCACCGGCGACACTGTGCTGATGATGGAGGCCATGAAGATGGAAAACAGTATTACTGCCGAGACCGGAGGTACCGTTAAGGCCATTCTGTGCAAGGAAGGTGAGCAGGTGCAGAGCGGACAGGCTCTCGTGGAACTGGATTAATGATTCACATCTCCATAAAGATAGTATGAAGACTTATATAAAATACTTCGCACTGCTTGCCGCGATGTTCTTTGTGACTGTGCCTGCCATGGCATTCAATATGGAAGACGGGTTGGCCAAGTTCGTGAACGAGATGGGTTTTGTCAGTTTCGTCACCGGCGACGGATGGAAGAATCTGGTCATGATTGTCATTGCCTGCCTGTTGCTCTATCTGGCAATAGGCAAGCGTTACGAACCTCTCCTGTTGTTGCCCATAGCTTTCGGCATGCTTCTTACCAACCTGCCGGGTGGCGGCATGTTCGACACCGATATGTGGAACAATGAGTTCCTCAATGCTGCAAGCCCCCATTACCATGACTATGGCTATATCATGGCTCACGGCGGTCTGCTGGACATACTTTATATCGGTGTCAAGGCGGGTATATATCCTTGCCTTATATTCCTTGGCGTAGGTGCCATGACCGATTTCGGCCCGCTGATAGCCAACCCTAAGAGCCTGCTTCTCGGAGCGGCTGCACAGATTGGCATTTTCGCCACGTTTATCATTACTCAGTGGGATCTGTCGATTTTTGACGTGTCTCCTTTCGGCTTTACTCCAGCCCAGGCTGCCTCAATAGGCATTATCGGCGGTGCCGACGGCCCTACAGCCATTTTCCTGACATCAAAGCTGGCTCCTGAGCTGCTTGGCCCGATAGCTGTGGCTGCCTACAGCTACATGGCTCTGGTTCCGGTAATCCAGCCGCCCATAATGCGTGCTCTTACCACCAAACAGGAACGCCTTATCCGCATGTCCCAGTTACGTACTGTCAGCAAGAAGGAGAAGATCATCTTCCCCGTCGTGGTGGCAGTAGTTGTAAGCCTCGTTGTGCCGAGTGCCGCTACCCTTATAGGCTGTCTCATGCTGGGCAATCTGATGAAGGAGAGCGGTGTGGTGGACCGTCTGAGCAAGGCTGCGCAGAACGAACTTAACAACATTGTGGTTATATGCCTCGGCATTACGGTCGGAGCTACGGCATCGGCAAGTTCTTTCCTCAATGCCCAGACGATAGGCATACTTGTCGTCGGTATCGTCGCTTTCGGCGTAGGCTCCGCATCTGGCATCATCATGGCAAAGATAATGAACCTATTCCTGAAGGAGAAGATAAATCCGCTTATCGGTTCAGCCGGTGTCAGTGCCGTTCCTATGGCAGCCCGCGTTTCCCAGCAGGAAGGACAGAAGGAGGACAAACGCAACTTCCTGCTAATG
>CAMWRK010000282.1 GCA_947176655.1 uncultured Prevotellaceae bacterium
TCGCGTCCATCCCACATTCACTCACCCTCACCATCGAGACACAGAGGGGGCTGTGGCCCGTCGGGCGGCCGCCCACATAGGCATTCTGCAACGTTGTGAAGGCCGGAGTGTTTTCCTGCAATTTCGTCTTTGCATTCTCTGCCTGTGCACTCATTGCCTGATACTTGTTCAGTGCCATGGACATCTCGGTCTCCAGTTTGTCTCGTTCAGAATTTGCAGCCTGCATGGTAATGTTCTTGTGACTGTCACAGAATTTACTGTACTCTTCAAGGGTCTGTTGGTATTTACGGTATGAGGACTGTACCAGAGCCTCGTAGTGTTCCACGTCTATTTTGGCCTTGCTGGTGCGGTATTCGGTGATGAAGTCCTGTAACCTTACGCATACGGAATCAGCCAGACTGGCCGCCACAAGCGGATCCTGGGCGTTGACCTTCAGTGAAATGACGCTTGTCAGCGGGTCTACAGTGCAGATGATGTTGGATTTCAGAATTTCCACGACATTGTATTGCTGCTCGGTCAGGCGTGAGGGGTTAACGGTTGTGCTCCCTCCCAGCGGCTGCGGTTCCGTGAACATGGCTTTGACCTTGCGCTTGATCCAGTAGTACGGCTGTATGTATATGTTTGCTTTCTGATGCTTGACCATGTATGTATACAGGTCTGTGCAGATGCTTCCGTCAAGTGTCTCCACTTGTATGTCGAAGAGCCCTACTATGAAGTCGTTGGACGAGATAAGATCCGGATATAGTGTAGGATATATGGCATCCATGGATGACATGTCGCCGAGGTTGACTCCGAATGCTGATGCGATGGAGGACAGGCCGCCGGCATTGTCCGAACCTCCCATTTCCGGTGCCAGCATAGTACTGGCAGTGTAGATGCGTGGTTGCGGCAGAATGTAGGCTGCGGAAAGGACAAACGTGATTATCCAGACTTTCATAAACAATCTTTTTCTGCCATATAGCTTGAAAAATACATTCCTGCCTGTAATGATTGTATTGTCGTGATTCTCTGTCATAGCGTAGATGTTTGTCCTTAATTCTTTACGGTGTTCAGCAGGGCTACGATGATGCTGCCAAGGGCGGCTACTCCTGAACCGATACCTATGATTTCCGTTGTCGATAGTTTGCGTTTGTTCTTCTTCTGGGGTACTACGATTTCCATGCCGGGCTGTATGTCACGTGAGGAATTGCTGCTGAGTTTGACGACAGAGCCATTGGCATTTATGCCGTATACCTTTGTGCGGGAGGCGTTGCTGTTGTAGCCGCCCGCATGACGTATGTAGTAGCTGAGGTTATGACCGTCCTCATAGCCCATGCTGACGGGATACATGACTTCGCCGCTGATCTTGATAATGTTGCTTTGTGCAGGAACCGACAGAATGTCACCTTCGCGAAGCAGTATGTCGTAGTATGAGCCGGGATTGGCTATAGCCTTTTCCAGATTGATGGCCACGGGGAACGTGTTCTGTGTGTTGGTCTTGAGTGCCAGCAGGGAGTCTGCAATCTGCATGTTCATGTCCTTGCCCTCCTTCAGTCCATCTTCGAACAGCTGTATCTGCGCCTGGGTGTTGGCATGGTCGCGTTGCTCCATCTCTTCCTGTGTCATGAGGCGCGTCAGCTTCGCACCGCGTATGTATGCCATGTCAGAGAGGCCGCCGCATGCTCTTATCAGGTCGGAAAGTCGGTAGTTCTTGTCTGTAATGGAATATTGTCCTTCGAAATTTACCTCGCCCTGCACCGTGATATTCTTCTGTTCCTCGTATGAGGGGCTTTTGCGCACGACGATAATGTCGAACGGTTCCAGAAAGAAGGTCGTGTCTTCGCGGATAGCGAACTGTTCGTCCAGAGAGAAGGAGAAACTCAGCGCGCTGTTGGTGCCTGCCGCGCTTGATCTGTTGTCTCGTATGCGGCGGAACACGTCAACGCGAGCCAGCGAACCGGCCTCGGTGAGGCCGCCGGTCTGGAGTATGATGTCCTGAATGGTGGAACCTTCTGCAAACGGGTATTCGCCTGGGTATACTACCTCGCCCTTGACATCGATAATGCGCTCTCCGAGCATGTCCGTCTTGCTGGGGATAAAGAGCACGTCATTGTTCTTTAATGGTATGTCGCTGACCTTGCCGGAGAGGATGCCGGGTATGTCCACGTTGAGCATACGCAGTGTGAGGTCATCGTTCTCTCGGTGCATTATGGCGTGTCCGTCGTATGCGTCTTCGCTAAGTCCCTCCGATGCCAGCAAAAGGTCGCGTACGGTCTGTATCTTGCCTCCGAGTTCGAAAAGACCGGCATGCTTCACTGCACCGCGGACTTCTACCCTGTTGCGGAAACGGGCGCGTATGCTGTCTACCTGTATCATGTCCTCGTCAGCAAGGGTAAAGGTACCCATCTGGAACTCGTCGACAGTGTGTATGCTGTATTCCTCGCCGGATTTGCGGGTGAGGCGGACATTCCTGGTGTAGGCGTTGCCTGTGAAGGAACCGGCATAGTTGAGCACGTCGCGTACTGTCTCCGAACGTTTCATCTCGTACCACATCGGACGTTTTACATTGCCTTTTATCTGTACCAGACAGTTGTATGCGCCGACAACAATGACGTCGTTGTCCTCCAGACGGACGTCTCCGCGTGTGTTGCCGTTGAGTATGTAGTCGTACACGTCGATTGTGCTGATTCGCTTTCCGCCGCGATATACGTGTATGTCTCGGAGCGTACCTATCTTGCTGATGCCCCCTGCCATGTACAGGGCGTTGAAGGCTGTGGAAAGGCTGCTGAGGGTGTAGGTGCCGGGGGTGGTGACCTCGCCCATGACCTGAACCTGTATGCTGCGTGCTTCTGTCAGCGACAGGTCTATGCTGCAGTCGTTGTAATAGCGCCCCAGTTTGTCGGCAAGTACGGCTTTGG
>CAMWRK010000283.1 GCA_947176655.1 uncultured Prevotellaceae bacterium
CTTCAGAGCCTTGCCGCCCATGCGCATGTCAAACGGAATGCCTGCGGCAGGCAGGGCGTCCTTGTTGGTGCCCCAGTATACCTGGCACATACCGCGCATGTTGTTTGCTGACAGACCCATGCGGAGTTCGTATACACCGTCCTTGGGCACAGGGGGCAGCTTCATGGTCATCTCGTAGTTACCGACGACATTCAGCTCGTCACCCTGATAGTTTGTCCATGTGGCAGTCTTGCTGACACGTCCTGTCAGGTAGTAGAAGTTTGTGTTCTCGCTGATTTCGCAGTCCTCGAGATAGTTGTACTTGTTGCTCTGGGGCATGCCCTTGGCCTGGTGGTTGTACTCGAAATTCTCGTTGGCACGGATGTCGTTGGTCATAAGTTCCTTGAAGAAGGTAGACACGTCGATACGGATACGCTCCTTGCCGAAAGTCTCGGCCACCTGGTCGTTATAGTACAGACAGTCCTCTATTCTGTATATATAGGTGTTGTAGAGTTCGGGAACATTGTCTGTCAGGATGGCTATGCCTTGCTTTTCAGGATCGCAGCCCAGTTCCGTATAGTCGCCGTCGCGTCCGTTGCTCAGGTTGGGGAAGCGGTTCAGGTAGATGACGTTTCTCTTGCCGTCGCATGTCTGTGATGCCTCGTAGGTCTTGAGCAGACGACGCTTGCCCATGGTGGTGTAGAAGTCGAATACGGATGCCTTCTTGATCATGTCGGTGAGGTTGTACCACAACTCGTTGAAGTGTATCACCAGTTTGCCGTACTCAATCTTGGCCGGCAGCATGTGGTAGGTCACAAACTGGTGCAGTGCATTGTTTGCATTTGTGTAGTTCCTGTCGGTCGTTGCCGAAGAGAGGTGATAGTTGTTGGCGATGACGAAATCGTTCACCATGTCCACGAGTTCCTCTGGCTCTATGCCGGTGATTGAACCTTCCTCCAGGCCGAGAGCCTTTTCCCACCATGCATCGTCCTCGGCGAAGATGGTGAAGCCGATGTAACGCCGCTCCGGCATGACACCCGGGCTGCGGGGAGTGGGACCGCCGTTACCCTTGAAGGTCGGGTGTTGCGGCAGGTCTGGCAAATCGCCCTTCATCAGTTTCTGATAGTAAAGTTCGTCCTCGGCCTGATTCAGTGTGTCCTTCAGACCGCAGGCGATGATCAGTGAGGACAGGGTATAGAAACGGAATCCCTGTTCCTGTACCTCTTCTCCGTTCCTGCTGCGTGCATTGTTCTGCTTTCTGTCGTCGAGGTTCTTCTGGAACCAGTCACCTGCTGTCTGGGTGCTCGGGGCAATCACCTTGTCAACCTGGTGTATGCGCCCGTTGATGGTATATATGTTACACTCGGTGTCCGAGATGTTGGCGCCGCCTACGGCATACTTGGTACCGTTTCCTTCGGTCACCTGCAACTTTCTGTTCATCATGTTGGGAAGCGACAGCATGGCCTTGTCGATGGCTTTCTCGCTGATGTCGCCGGTCTGGTATGCCTCGATGTTATCACCGTTGTTGATAAGGCTGTTGTGCACTATGGTCTTGCGTACCAGTTCCAGCAACTCGCACTTGCCTGTCTCCGGGTCGACAGCCTTGAACTCGGGTGCGTCCCATGTCGGTTCGCTGATGAGTCCGCTGTCAGCGAGGTGTATCAGATAGTTCTGTATGGCCTCGTTGGTCGGTGCGAAACAGGTGTATTGGCCGCGTGCCGACAGCAGCTGGCTTACCTTGGAGTCGGAGAAATCACTGATGTTCACCGTGTCGAGCAGAGCACAGTACTCACTGTACGCTTCGTGGCTCTCCAGATAGCTGATGATGGTATATCCGGTGAACGTATATCTTGCCGAGGTGTCTATATTCTCGGTACAGCTCTGTGTGAGAGCCATTCCTGCCACCATGGGAAGCAGCAGCAGGAACTGTTTCATTTTAGATACGATATTCATATTAATGTCCTCCCGTTATTATCTTTCATATTTTGATTTGTTCCACACAGGGTTCTGGTTTATGTTCGAACCTCCGGCACGGTATGCCTTGCACTCCATGTAGTATATGGGCGAGTACAGTCCCCAGAGGTTTTCGCAACGGCTGCGTTTCACCTCGAGGTTTTGGGGATTGATGTTGTTGAATACGTCATTGTACATTTTAAGCATGCCCTCGGCACTGTCATCACTGTCGCTGTTGCGTTCTGCAAATCGTACAAGGTCGAACCAGCGTTTGCCTTCGCCTACAAATTCTATGGCACGGGTGTTCATGACATGTCCTATGTACTGGCTGTTCTGGTTTTCCGTAGCGTCGATGTCGTGCTTGTGTGAAGTGTTCAGGTTCATCTGCGGTTCGCCGCCATCCTTTCTGTCATACCACCAGCGACGGTTGACCATGCGCAGAATCAGCTGGCAGACATCCTTGTTCTTCTCGCCGTTGTATTCGGTTACGCCCATATTGAGCAGACAGGCGCGTGCTTCGGCATTGTTCAGGAGCATGTCGCTAAGACGGTATATGATCCAGTGATTGTAGTCTGACGAACCATATCTGGCAACCATATCGGGATTGTCAGTACCGACACCGCTTTGGATTGATATAGTGGCGCGGCTCCACTTAAGGCAGAACATGTCAGTTAAGCTGTTCTGGTCATAGATGTTTCCCCATGCACTGAACAGATAGCGTGCATCATTGCCATCCTGTTTTGACAATGTAGACACCAGATGAGTGCTGGAGTAATGCCCCCACATGCTGTTGACGCTTCCGTTCTTGCGTGAGTCTGAGGAACTGAACTGAAGTTCGAAGATACTCTCGTAGCTGTTGCCGTTTTCGAAAATCTCATCGTATGCATTGAGTTGGACTATGCCGCGGTTGATTTCCTTGAGGTTGTTAG
>CAMWRK010000284.1 GCA_947176655.1 uncultured Prevotellaceae bacterium
CGAACATGCGCATGTACTCGGGATTGGCCGTATCTATCTGGCTGCTTTCCAGAATCTGCAAAGAAACGCTGCCGTCGGGATTGTATGCCAGGAAAGGGCCGCCACCCGGTTCGCCCACATTCTTTACGACACCGCAGACGCGTATGGGGCGGTTCAGCTTCTCGCGCAGGAAACATACCAGCTCAGCATCCTCCATTTCCTTTATGTCTGCACGATCCGTGCACATGGTATGGCGAAGGAACCGAATCATGTTCTCTATGTCATCATGATTGTAGTCACCGCTGTCCAGCAACCGCAGATAGGCAAATGTCTGTAGCTGAACGTCAACAAGAATGCCGGCCAGAACCTGTTTCCACTGTGTGGTATCATCTTTCAGACGGTCAGGAACAACGTTGTCTATGTTCTTTACAAAAACAACATCGCTGTCCAGATCATTCAGATTCTGTATGAGTGCCCCGTGACCGCCAGGACGGAAGAGCAGTTTGCCATCGTCTGTGCGGAACGGCGTGTTGTCCATGTTGGCAGCAACGGTATCGGTACTTGGTTTCTGCTCGCTGAAACTGACATGGAAGTCGATGCCGTACTGTTTCTTATAGTCCTGGAGCTTCTCCTCCACGAGTTCCTCAAACAGCTGACGATGCTCCGTGCTGACTGTGAAATGAACATCTGCCTCGCCCTGGCTGGAAGCATAGAGCGCGGCCTCGGCAAGATGCTCCTCCAGAGGCGTGCGTGCACAGTCCTCATAGGCATGGAACTGAAGCAGGCCTTTGGGCAGCTGGCCGTAGTTCAGGCCGTCGGCATCGAGCATGGCCACGGCCACGGCCTTGTAATTGCCTTCGGCTATCAGCGCCTTCACTCCGCACCCCTCAAGCACATTGCAAGCATCATCAAGAGCCTGATAAAAGGCAAATTTCTCTATCTCTCCGAAGAACTTCTTCTCAAAATCCGTAGTAGGAACGTCATAGTCAGCATCAACAAACTCGAAAATGGCCTTGAACATACGGCTTGCAGCACCGGATGCAGGAACGAACTTCGTTATCTTATGTCCTTCCTGCTTGTATCGTGACCAGATATTCACGTATGTCTCCTGTTCCTCAGCCGTAGGTGCCATAACACCGTTCGATGTTCCGGCAGCAGCCTGCAGACGCAGGAACGGGAATCCTTTCTCAAAACTCTTCAGTTGTGTTTCCAGCTGTTCTTCACTGATGCCCTTAAGGGCGATTTGCTGACAATCCTGTTCTGTTAGCATAGTATTCAGAATTATGGTTTACCGTGCAAATATACACATTATTTATTATATGGGCAGGATTCTGTGTTTTTTTTTGTACTTTTGCACGTCAATAAAGAAGAAAGCAATGTTGCATTTATGCGAAGTTTTCGGGCTTGACCCGATGCAGGTAACCACATTGACCTCGGAGATTCTTAGGGAGGAGACTGGAGAAACGGAGGATATAGGCAACCTCCTGTGCAACAAGGACAGCAGACTGGTGCGTGCCATATCAAAGGTGGAGGCACTGAAAGAGAAGTCGGCAAATGTCGAAGACGAGAACCTGCGTGCACTGATCATGGCAGAAGTGGCCGACATGAGGATTGTCATAATGTTCATAGCTTTCCATGTCGCACTGATGCGTAGCATAAAAGACTGCGAGGACAACGGGCTGAAACGGCGCGAAAGCCTCGAAGCCGGTGTGCTGTGGGCACAGATAGCCCACCAGTTAGGTCTGTACAAGCTGAAGTCGGAACTCGAGGATCTATCCCTGAAATACCAGGAACACGACGCATATTACCACATAAAGGAAAAACTGAACGAGACAAAACAGTCCAGAGACGCCTACGTGGCACGCTTCATATCCCCGATAGAAAAGAAACTGAAGGAGGCCGGTCTGAAATTCCACATGAAGGGACGTACCAAAAGCATCCACAGCATCTGGCAAAAGATGAAGAAACAGCATGTGGAGGTGGACGGAGTGTTCGACCTGTTTGCCATACGTATCATACTGGATTCTCCGCAGCACAAGGAGAAACAGGACTGCTGGCAGGTGTTCTCCATCATCACAGACATGTATCAGTCGAACCCAAAGAGAATGCGCGACTGGCTGTCAGTCCCCAAAGACAACGGCTACGAATCGCTCCACATCACCGTGCTTGGGCCGGAGGAAAAATGGGTGGAGGTACAGATACGGACCGAGCGGATGGACGACATCGCCGAGCATGGTCTGGCTGCACACTGGCGCTACAAAGGGGTGAAGGAAGCCAAAGAGGACGGCATATTCGTATTCACCCCAAAAGGAGACCTGTTCAAACTTCAGGCCGGAGCAACAGTTCTGGACTTCGCATACCACATACATTCCGGATTGGGCAACCGCTGCACCGGAGCACGCATCTGCGGCAGGCAGGTGCCCATAAAGCATGTGCTGCACAGCGGAGACCAAGTAGAGATAATGACAAGTTCCAACCAGACGCCCAAACAGGACTGGCTGAATATCGCCACATCCGTCAGAGCCAAGGCCAAGATACGGCAAAGTCTGAAAGAGCTGCAGTTCCGTCAGGCACTTATGGCCAAGGAGGTTCTGGAACGCAAGATGCGCAACCGCAAGCTGGACTTCGACGAACCCACGCTGATGCACACCATAACTGGCTTCGGCTACAAGATGGTTACCGATTTCTATGCGGCCTTGTCGGAAGGTGTGCTGGATACAAACCAGGTGTTGGAAGATTATGCCTCAAGGCTTAATCCGACGGAGACAAAGACGGCAACGGAGCACACCAGCGCAAAAGATTTCGTATTGGCAGACCAGACATACGC
>CAMWRK010000285.1 GCA_947176655.1 uncultured Prevotellaceae bacterium
GGTGATAGTCAGATAGCTATGCCGTGCCGCTAGGCGGCATGGCACTATACACAAGGTGCGCCCCCCACACAACACAGGACGGGAGGCGCACCTTGCCGTGTGTTACGCCCTTTTACAGACTTGAAAGGATAATGGAATTGGCATTGTCGACCACAGAACAGTCCAGTGACGCCAGATATATGCGTGTCGTAGTTTCTGAGTCATGTCCCATGCCCTCGCTGATGACATGCAGAGGAATCCCCTTGGTCTTTGCTGCCGAAGCCCAACTGTGTCTGGCAACGTACAGGGTCAACTGTGTTTCTATACCTATCATCCGGCCAATCTTTTTCAGATTGTGATTGATGTTATAGCAAACCTTACGGTATGTGTGATATTCGTCGGCCTGTATATTGTCGGTGATGATAGGTAGCAGATACGGACTCTTGTTTGGCGGGTATTTGTTCAGAAGATGCTGCATTTCGTCTGTCCATCGGATGACGAGCAATTGTCCGGTCTTGCGTCTGCGGTAAGTCAGCCGTCCGTTATCAAGGTTGTCTTTTCTCAGATATGCCATATCGATAAAACTCATGCCACGCAGGAAAAAGCTCATCAGGAACATGTCGCGGGCAAACTCCAGTTTTGGCGCGTCTGACAGGTTCATGGCTTTGATTGTCTTTATTATTCTCAGTGGCAGTGCCCTCTTTATGGTTTTGCCTATACCGGTGTATACATGCTTGAACGGATATTTGTTTTTGGTTATTTCCTGTTCCACAGCCCGGTTGTATACAGCCCGGAGAATACGTATATAAAAAGATGTGGTGTTGGGAGAGACACCACGCCTGCGCAACCATGCTTCGTATGCCTCCATGGTTTCAGACGTGATGTTTTCAAGCATTATATCCCCGTCCGGGCGTACCCATGTCATACAGATCCGGCTCGACAGAAATTTTCCGAAGCTGCGCATTGTGGAAAGGTATGTCTCTGAGGTTCTGGTCTTGCCGTTGCACCGGAGTTTGGTAATGATACTTTCCATGAAATGGAGTATGGAATATTCATTGGTGTAGCGATAGAACTCATCAATGATATCCTTGGCTGTGTACACTATGTTGTCGGTTTCAAACCGGTGTACGATTTTTGTCAGCAGTTCCATGTCCCATCGTACGCGTTCGCGGACGGAGAAAACGTATGATTTACGTGCGCTGGCGGGATTGACTGTTATTGTGGAGCGTTTATCGTCCCATTCGTCCGGCAGAATATTATGTTTAGAGATAAATTGGCACGCCTGCCTCTCATGTATGACCTGGTAGTAGATTGTGCCCTCGTGTCCAATGATTATTGAGGGGCGGAACTTAACCTTGATGTTTGCCATGTAATCACCTCTTCAATATCTTTGTTGTCAAGGAAATCTGTCAGTGTTTCTTTCTTGACGTTTTGCTCAGGATTTCTATACCCGTTACAATGAAGAATCCTGTGAGGGCGAAAAGAATGGCATTTGCGTAATGCATGTCAAGTTGCTCAGTCGGTACGCGGCATAGTGCATCAGTCTCTGTTATGTCGGGGAACTGGGAGGCTTTGATGGCTTCCGTATTGCTCCATGGCCATACTTTGACAAGAGAGCCGATGATGAAGCCTGCCATTAGCAAAAGTGTCTGTTTGTGGAAATGCCCCAGAAGCCAGTGGAGGATTTTGGAGAAAATGATGATGCCGCACACTGCTCCTGCACCGAAAAGACCGATGATTGGCAGATTATGCTCCAAGTCACCTGTTGTCAGTCCGGAGATTGCGCCCATGATATATTCATATTTTCCAAGGATGAGCAGGATGAAACTGCCGGAGATTCCAGGCAGTATCATTGCGCAGATGGCCAATGCTCCGCTGATGAATATGAACCATGGTTCGTCAGGCGTCTTAGTCGGAGAAAGTGTACATACTGTTATGCCGAGTAGTATGCCGACGATGGTTATAAATACTGATATGGCATTCCATCCCTTGATGCCACGTAGGATGAAGATGGACGAGGCAACGATCAGTCCGAAGAAGAATGACCAGGTTTCTATGGGATGATGAGCAAGCATGTATAGCATAAGTTTGGCCAGCGTGACAACGCTCAGCAGTATGCCCGTACCTACAGCGGCGAGGAAGCTGCCATGGATGTGTTTCCAGAAATCATTTATCCTGCCGGAAAGGAGTATCCGGACAGCATTGGCATCAATGGAGTTGATGGACGACACGAGCTCCTCGAAGATGCCTGTCATAAAGGCGATTGTCCCACCGCTGACGCCAGGAATGACATCGGCAGCGCCCATTCCGGCTCCTTTCAGGGTAAGCATAAGATAATCTTTGGGTGTGCGCATGATATTCGTTATTCGTGAATGATAAATATTGGTGATGTTATATGGTTAGTAATGTTTCTTGATAAAAACCTTTTTGTCGGTCAGGCACCATCGCATGTAGTCAATCATGTCTATGATGCAGTACGGTATGGCTCCACGGTGCGTAGTGCGCAGACAGTGCAGCAGATATGTGAACAATCGTTTTGTACGTCCTGGCAGGTGTTTGCGTGTCTCTACATCGGACAATCGTTTTTGTAACCAGAAACGTGATGTGTGGAATGCATCCTCCTTGGGAAAAATGTCTTTTTCGGCTATGCGCACTATGTTGTGGCGTTTTGCCGCCTGTGCGACGAAAATATCCAATGCTCCTGTCTTCAGTGCGAGGATATGGGCTGCATAGGATTGTTTCAGAAAAATGTCTTTGTCAAGCCCCACTATTGCGGAGTCTGCACGGTATAGGTGGAATCTTAGTGCCTGCCAATGGTATAACCC
>CAMWRK010000286.1 GCA_947176655.1 uncultured Prevotellaceae bacterium
GGGATTCTTGCCGCCAGCGGTAGCAAAATGAGGCTGTCCGCCACCACCGCCCTGGATGAGACGTCCGGCCTCGCGAACCATGTTGCCGGCATGCAGACCGGTTGCAGCAAGGTCATCGGAGACACTGACGGTAAGCGTCGGCTTACCAGGAACGACACTGCCTATGACGACTACAAGTTTCTCGGGGAACTGGGCACGGAGCTGGAATGCCATATCCTTGGCCGTCTGGGCATCGACAGGCAGAATGCCGGATATGACCTTGACACCGCCTATCTCGCGAGCCTTTCCTATGAGTTCCGCCTTGTACTGCTGCGCCTTCTGTGCTTTGAACTCGTCCAGACGCTTGCGTAGCTCGGCATTCTCGTCTATTGCCTTCTGTACGGTTCCCATCAAGTCGGGAGCATTGTTGAACAATGCTTTAAGCTCTGCAAACGTGTCCTGCAGCTTGTCCATCTGTTCCTCCACGGCACGACCGGTAATGGCCTCGATGCGGCGCACACCAGCTGCAACGCTGCTCTCGCTGACAATGCGCATCATGCCTATGCGGCCTGTGCTTTGTGCATGACAGCCACCACAGAACTCTATGCTGGAGCCGAACTGCACCACGCGAACCTTGTCGCCGTACTTCTCGCCGAAAAGAGCGATAGCCCCGAGTTTCTTTGCCTCCTCAAGCGGCGTGTCACGATATTCCTGCAAAGGCAGATTCTCGCGTATACGTTCGTTTACAATATGCTCTACCTCACGCAACTGCCCGGCGGAGACCTTCTCGAAATGCGAGAAGTCGAAACGCAAGTATCCGGGCGTCACCAGCGAGCCCTTCTGTTCCACGTGCCCGCCAAGAACGGTGCGCAGAGCCTCGTCCAGCAGGTGCGTGCACGTATGGTTTGCCTCGGTTGCACGGCGACGCTCCACGTCGACACAGGCCATGAACTCGGCCTCAGGATTCTCGGGAATACGTTCGAGAAGGTGTACGGAAACACCGTTCTCTTTCTTAGTATCGAGAACGCGGATGGTCTCGCCGTCGTTCACCAGGACACCGGTATCGCCTACCTCGCCTCCCATCTCGCCGTAGAAAGGAGTGCGGTCGAGGATGGCTTCGTAGACGATGCCTTTCTTCTGCTTCACCTCTCTGTATTTGACTATATGACAGCTGTACTCGGTATAGTCATAGCCCACAAAGTTGCTGAGCTCGTCGCCCGCAAGCTCGTCTGAGCCACTGACAACGTGCCAGTCACCCATCTCCACCTGGGCGGCATTTCGAGCACGCGCCTTCTGCTTCTCCATTTCGGCGGCAAAGGTAGCCTCGTCCACGGTCATACCGTTCTCACGACATATCAGTTCCGTCAGATCAAGAGGGAAACCGAAAGTATCGAACAGCGTGAAGGCCTTCTCGCCGGCAATCTCAGTCTTGCCTGCGGCACGGGTCTCCTCCATCACACCGTTGAGCAAGCGTATGCCGTTCTCCAGCGTACGCAGGAAACTCTCCTCCTCCTCCTTCATCACCTTTATGATAAAATCCTTCTGTGCCACCAGTTCCGGGAAGGCACCGCCCATTTCTGCTGCGAGGACAGGCACAAGAGTGTACATGAATGCCTGTTTCTGACCAAGGAAAGTATAGCCATAGCGCACGGCACGGCGCAGAATGCGGCGGATGACATAGCCCGCCTTGGCATTGGAAGGCAACTGACCGTCGGCAATGCTGAACGATATGGCTCTAAGATGGTCAACGATGACACGCATGGCGATGTCCGTCTTCTCTCCATCGCCGTAGGCCACGCCCGCCTTATCGCCGAGAGCCCTGATGATGGGCTGGAATATGTCGGTATCGTAGTTGGACTGCTTGCCCTGTATGGCACGCACCAGACGTTCGAAGCCCATGCCCGTGTCAATGACATTCATGCCGAGAGGCTCCAGATGACCGTCGGCCTTGCGCTCGAACTGCATGAACACGATGTTCCATATCTCTATGACCTGCGGATTGTCCTTGTTCACCAGCTCACGCCCTGGCACTGCGGCCTTCTCAGCTGCCGTGCGGCTGTCCAGATGGATCTCAGAACAAGGGCCGCACGGGCCGGTATCGCCCATTTCCCAGAAATTGTCGTGTTTGTTGCCGTTGATGATATGGTCAGCAGGAACATGCTTCAGCCAGAAGTTCGCCGCCTCATCGTCACGCGAAAGATTCTCCTTCTCATCACCCTCAAAGACTGTGACATACAAATCATCGGGGTTCAGTTTGAGGACATCCACAAGATACTCCCATGCCATGTCTATAGCTCCTTCCTTGAAATAGTCGCCAAAGCTCCAGTTGCCAAGCATTTCGAACATGGTATGGTGGTACGTGTCGTGCCCCACTTCCTCCAGATCGTTATGCTTACCACTTACGCGCAGACATTTCTGCGTATCGGCACGGCGGCGTGGTTCGGGGTCGCGTGTACCCAGGATAATATCTTTCCACTGGTTCATGCCGGCATTGGTGAACATCAGTGTCGGATCGTCTTTCACTACCATCGGAGCCGACGGAACAATCAGATGTCCTTTTGACTCGAAATACTTCTTGTACGATTCGCGTATCTCATTAGCTGTCATCATATCTGTAGCTGTTATGTTTGTTAACGACAAATAATTAGCATACCCGAGGCACTTTGTCCTCGAAAACTTTGCAAAGATACTCGGTTTTACTTAACTTTGCAAAGATTTCTATTATTAATTCCCCCGTTGGCAACCAAAAGAGCCACCCAAGCGACATGAGCCTCAGCAACAATTCCGATTTGAAGTTATACTATAGTATATCAGAG
>CAMWRK010000287.1 GCA_947176655.1 uncultured Prevotellaceae bacterium
GTAACCGTCCGCACAAGACACCTTGTACTTTTTTTGTTTTGTTTGTATCTTTGTTGTTCATTTAAATTTATCTTTTTTATTTTATGAATAAACAATTATCTAACACTCAATGTATGCTGCTGTACTCTAAGTACATCAACAGCCAACTTCCCATAGGTGACTTCTGTCGGGAAAATGACGTTCCTTATCTCCAGTTCGTCAAGTGGGTGAACGAATGGGAAGACTCTCATGGAGCTCGTATTGTCGAGGAAGCTATGAAACATCGTAAGTCCCACCAGCCTTTTGATACTCATTCCATTCATTTGGATGCCTCTCTCGGTGAGCGTATGTTCAAGCCGATTGTCCCTGACTATGACGAGCGTGACCTTCGCTCCAGCCGTTTCTTCCCAGAGAACCCTTATTTCGAGGCTGACCTGGGGCAGCCAATACCAGACACTGTTATGCGTGAGTGCAGCCTGACATTCCCAAGCGGCGTGACCCTCAATTTTTCGCAGGCAACATTGAAGTCCCTCATCCTTAGTGTAGTGCTCTATGAAGAATTTGGTTCTTGGTCTCTCCAGTAGGCTCGATTTTTATTTTTATCAGAAGCCTGTCTCGATGAACAAAGGGATAGAAGCACTGAAAGGACTCGTTGTCAATGAGTTCGGACGCAACCCAGAAGACGGTGCCGTCTACATATTCATTTCCAAGGGAATGAAAGAAGTCAAGCTGCTACACTACCACAAGTACATTTATACGCTATACACACACAAGATATACAAGGGGCGCTTTGTCTATCCGATATATAATAGAGAGCGGGACCTGTACATTATGGACTGGCATCGGCTGAAAAGGCTACTGAATGGGTGTGTAAAACTATAGACAGAAGCACTTTTATGTGGCTCTCAAATTGTGATTCTAAATACCAATCCATTTGGCATAAAGTTTTCATAATTCTTTGGTTTTCAATAAAATAAATTCTATTTTTGTTTGGTTTTCTCATAAAATTTTCGTACCTTTGTAGGTAGAAATGACGTGCAGAAAAAAGGACATAGCCAAGCTCGAAGCGACCATTGAAGCCCTCGAAAAACAACATGAGGGCGACGTGGAGCTCATCCGTGTACTTGTCATCCAGCACGAGCAAGACGAGCATGAGCTTTCTGCCGTCAGGAAAGAACTGGCAATAGCCAAGAAGGAAAATGCCGAGAGCAGACAGATCATCAGCAACATGGCCGATGACATTGCCGCCATGAAGCGGATACTGTTCGGCACGAGCAGCGAGAAATCCCATGCCACCGGCGACCAAAAGGGTGGGGAGGGAAGTGACGGTACAGGTGTGGCAAAATCCTGTGGTGGAGAGTCCTCCACGCAAGAACAGACAGCACAAAAGACAAGACGCACCCGTGCAAACACCCCAGGCAAGCGTGACTACAGCAACATCCCTGTAGACAAGGATGACATCATAATACTGGAGCCTGACAGCGAACTCATCAAAGGCGCACGTCTGATGAAGACCGAGGAGCACTGGCGAATCTTCTACCGGCCTGGCTATCTCTTCAAGGTGCTTTACAAGCGTCGTGTCTATAGCAAGGAGGGAATGGTCATTGCTCCAAAGCTGCCGTGGGTCCCAGAGGAGCTTCGCAAACGCAGATGCGATCCAAGCCTCGTTGCCGGAATCCTCGTGAACAAGTATTGCTACCACATCCCTTATGAGCGTCAGTTGCAGATGCTCAGTAATAGTAAAATCCAACTTGCAAAAAGCACACTTAACGACTACGGTCGCTACGGAATTGACGCCCTCGAGGGACTCTACCAGGCTATCCGCGAAAAAGTGCTCTCCAGTGACCGTATCAACATTGATGAGACGGTACAGTATATTGTGGATGCCGACAACCACAGAACTCGCAACGGCTACGACTGGGGTTTCGTCTCTCCTCAGTATAAGATGATGTATTTCACCACATCCAACGGCTCCCGCAGTGCTGATGTCCTTGACAATGAAATAAGGGAATACACTGGAAAGTTTATCCAAAGTGACGGATTCAGTGCATACGGAAGAGTGTCGCAAAGGACAGGAAAGTCCCTGATACAAATATTCTGCATGGCGCATATCAGGCGTAAGTTCTGGGACTGCAGACAATACCACATGGAGGTTGCAACGCAGGCACTCCATTATATCAATCGGATGCTCCTGCTCGAAAAACTCTACCGAAAACGTCAGTTCACACCAGACGAGACAGCCAGACGTAGGAACAGATACCTGCGGTTCCTGCTTGACAGGTTCAAGGCATGGCTTGACGATACGGCCAGGAACTGTCAACCATCCCCGCAGAGCTATATCGGTAAAGCCATAAACTATGCAAAGGAGCGCATAGACAGTTTCTATGCCCTTTGCAGAAATGGAGTGCTGGCAATGACCAACAACATGGCAGAACGCTGTATGCGCGGGCATACGCTCGGACGTAAGAACTATCTTTTTGTACAGAATGGCGACAGCGCTGACAGGACTTGCAAGATATACACGATTATAGAAAGCTGCAAGATGTGTGGCATCAATCCCTACAAATATCTTGTAGCGGTGCTTTCGCGGTCCCCAGAGGAGTGCATGACCTATGAGGAACTGCTGCCCTGCAATATCAAACTCTAATCGTCTCATCTTGAATCTTAATTTTTTGTTGTTAATACTTTTGCGTTAAATTCATTTAAACCAACACGAAAATAAGGCATGAAAAACTCTTGGAATGCCTTTACAGACTATACCCAACGGGTTCTGCGGACGGTTAC
>CAMWRK010000288.1 GCA_947176655.1 uncultured Prevotellaceae bacterium
ACAATGCGTAGTCCCTCGTTCCGCGTTTTACGGCGGAACGAGGGACTACGCATTGTAATAATATAACCCTGCTGTAATGTTATTTTTAGAATCCTGCAATCACGCCTCCTCCGTCGGCAACGCCTTAGCCTCGTTCCACAGAGCGTCCATTTCGGCCAGCGTCATGTCTTTCAGTTCCCTACCCTGCGCGCGCGCCTCCTCCTCTACGTATGTGAAACGGCGGATGAACTTGCGGTTGGTGCGTTCCAAGGCATTGTCGGGATTGATGCCGTAGAGACGTGAGGCATTGATAAGGGAAAAGAGGAAATCTCCGAACTCGTCAGTGGACTTCTCCGCATCGTCCTTCTCCAGTTCCGCACGAAGTTCGTCCACTTCCTCGTGCACCTTGTCCCAGACATCCTCGCGGTTATCCCAGTCGAAGCCAACGTTGCGCGCCTTGTCCTGTATGCGATACGCCTTTATAAGTGACGGCAAGGAATCGGGCACACCGGCCAGAACGGTCTTGTTGCCGTCCTTTTCCTTCTGCTTCACCATCTCCCACAGACGGCTCACGTCTCCGGCAGACTGCGCCTCGGCCTCGCCATAGACATGGGGGTGACGGAATATAAGTTTGTCGCACAAACGGTTGCACACATCGGCAATATCAAAGTCGCCGTCCTCGCTGCCTATGCGGGCATAGAAGACGACATGCAGGAGCACATCGCCCAGTTCCTTGCATATCTCGTTCTTGTCTTGCCGGATAAGGGCATCGCACAATTCAAACGTTTCCTCTATGGTGTTAGGGCGCAGACTCTCGTATGTCTGTTTGCGATCCCAGGGGCACTTCTCCCTGAGCGTATCCATGACATCCAGCAATCTGCCGAATGCTGCCAGTTTTTCTTCTCGCGTACTCATATCATCTTATCTCTTATCTGAAAACAAAGTTAAAGCTTTTTGAGGAAAGCTCAAGCAGACACGGCAAACTATTTGCCATAGTATACGGTATTTCCGACTCAAATAGCCGCAAATAGCCCAATTTGTAGCTGACACACCTGCCCTTTGTTAATTTTATTTGCTAACTTTGTGCCTGATAAATAACAGAAAATACGCATAAATTACATTATGGAATTAGCATCCAAGTACAGCCCTGCCGAAGTGGAGGGCAAATGGTACCAGTACTGGTTGGACAACAAACTTTTCAGTAGCAAACCCGATGGCCGCAAGTCCTACACGGTGGTCATTCCGCCGCCAAACGTAACTGGCGTGCTGCACATGGGACACATGCTCAACAACACCATACAGGATATTCTCGTGCGCAAGGCACGTCTGGACGGCAAGAACGCATGCTGGGTTCCGGGCACAGACCACGCATCCATAGCAACCGAGGCCAAAGTGGTGAACCGTCTGGCCGAACGTGGCATCAGGAAACTGGACCTGACCCGCGAGGAGTTCCTGAAACACGTCTGGGAATGGACAGACGAGCACGGTGGCATAATTCTCAAGCAGTTGCGCCGGCTGGGAGCTTCCTGCGACTGGGAACGGACTGCGTTCACCATGGACGAGACACGAAGCGCAAGCGTGATGAAGGTGTTCTGCGACCTCTACGACAAGGGACTCATATACCGCGGCCTGCGCATGGTGAACTGGGATCCCAAGGCTCAGACAGCGCTCTCCAACATAGAGGTGATATACCGCGAGGAGCAGAGCCACCTCTATAACCTCCGCTACTATGTGGCCGATGCCGACACCAATCCTGTTGTTCCTACAGGTTGTGAAGGCGAGATAGTGCACAAAGACGAGAACGGACGCTATTATGCAGTGGTGGCCACAACGCGCCCGGAAACCATCATGGGCGACACGGCCATGTGCATCAATCCCAAAGACCCCAAGAACCAATGGCTGAAAGGGCACAAGGTGATTGTGCCGCTGGTGGGGCGCATAATACCCGTCATAGAGGATCGCTACGTGGAAATTGAATTCGGCACAGGCTGTCTGAAAGTGACACCAGCACACGACGTCAACGACTATAATCTGGGCAAGACCCACAACCTCGAGACAATAGACATCTTCAACGCCGACGGCACCATATCCGAGGCTGCCGGCATGTACGTGGGCATGAACCGCATGGAGGTGCGCCGACAGATTGCCAAGGATCTGCAAGAGGCAGGACTGATGGAGAAGGTGGAGGACTATACCAACAAGGTGGGCTACTCGGAACGCAATCCGGACACTGCGGTAGAGCCTCGCCTGTGCATGCAGTGGTACCTGTCCATGCAGCACTTTGCCGACATTGCCTTGCCGCCGGTTCTGAACGGCGACATCAAGTTCTATCCGCAGAAGTATGTCACCACATACCGCAACTGGCTGGAGAATATCGACGACTGGTGCATAAGCCGCCAATTGTGGTGGGGACACCGCATTCCGGCCTACTACCTGCCCGTTCCCGAGGGTGGCGAGGAGGTGTTCGTCGTGGCACCTGACCGCGCCAAAGCTCTGGAGAAGGCACGCAAGATTGCCGGATACGAAAACATCACGGCAGAAGAGCTCCGCCACGACGAGGATGCGCTGGACACATGGTTCAGTGCGTGGCTGTGGCCCGTCAGCCTCTTCAACGGCATACTCAACCCTGGCAACGAGGAAATCAGCTACTACTACCCCACTGCCGACCTGGTGACCGGCCCGGACATCATATTCTTCTGGGTGGCACGCATGATCATGGCCGGCGAGGAGTTCATGAAGGATGTGCCCTTCCGCAATGTATACTTCACCGGCATAG
>CAMWRK010000289.1 GCA_947176655.1 uncultured Prevotellaceae bacterium
AGCGAGCCGAGTCTGCGGAACGACGGATAAGTGTACCCACTCTGGCAGCCTACATCATACTCACCATTCTTGTATGGCAGCTCATCTTCTTGGTGATGGTGATATATGCAAACACAAAAATACAATCGGGCGATCTGACTGCCCTTACAGTTCTGTTCTTTGTCGCCTCAATACTCTCAATCATCGCAGTCATATATTTCACAAAAAAATACAGGTGGTAAAACCACATTATTTCAAAAATCATCGAAAAGAAGAAGGTGGATTGTTCGGGACAATCCACCTTCTAAGCATTTATATGCCACTTACAAATAAATTTTTATTTTGTTACTCCTCTGTTACTCAATACTTGAAACTCAATTACAACTATCTATATATTAAGGTTATATTAGCTTACCAAATTTTCAAGGGAGAAGATGTTGCGCAGCGACTGTTCGGTCTTGTCGGGAACGGTGTACAGTCCTCCCGCCACTTCCATCAGGTATTCGGGATAGAGCCGTGCCATCAGACCCTCTATCTCTTCCATGTTCTCGTCATAGTCCGTCGGGATGTCCATGTCGAGGGTCTCGAAGTCAGGCATCCCGCTGTCCGTGCCGGACATCTTCATGTTCCCGAAAAGCATCTTAAGGAACTCCACGGGGTCTATCTCCGTGCCGTCATACTTCACTTCCAGATGAAGGGTGCTGCCGCTGATGGAGAGGATGCTCCCGGCCTTGACACGTTTGCCGAAGGCGACCATTGCGTTGCGTATGCCGCCGTAGGTCACATCGTATTTCCCGTAACGAGCCGTCTGGTAAAGACCGTGCTCCCTGTCCGTGCCGATGGCGGTGACGATACCGTCGGCCACCGCACGCAGGACATAGCGGTCGGCGGCGAGGTCTATGCCGTGGTTGAAGCTGCCGTCCTCCTGCTTTCCGTAGGCACGGGTCAGCACCACTTCTTCTTTCCTGTCATTGAACGGCATGCAGTAGCCGCTCTCTGACTGCAGGTTCATTTCCTGTGTATATTCCATATTCTTATTATATGTTTACTTGTTGTCATGTTAAGCATTCCGGAGATCGCTCATCTGTGCCGTCCTCCCTGCTGCCTGTTGTCTGCCTGCGGATTCTCCTGCACCTGCGCCACCCGCGAATTGTTGCCGATAAGCATCATGGCGAGCAGTGCGCCGCCGATCTTGCCGAGCCAGCCGAACCGTCCGAATATCATCAGTCCGGCGGCGAGAAGGCCGACGATGCTCAGTCCCGACACGTTCCCTTTCCCTATGTTGGAGAAGAAGTTGCCGAACATATCGGCTCCGTTGCCACCGCATACGTTTTTCAGGAACTCGGAGATTCCACCGAACGTGCTGTTGGCCTGCTGTACCGTACCGTTCAGCCCGGAGACGGACTCCTTCACATCACGCATGGTTTCCTGCACGCTGTCCACGGCGTTGCCCGTGGTGTCCACCACCGCGTCCACATTGTCCTTTCCTATCGCTATGTCGGCGACCGTCCTCACGACCGGTTTGTCATTGACCAGTGCCTCCCAGCCGAGATAGCCCACTCCTGCACCGAGCGTGGCTGACTTCAATGCTGTCCCAGCGCCGGCAAGCGTGCGCTGGGGATGGATGACGGCTCCTCCGAGGCTTCTTGTAGCCGGATTGTTGAAGACGTATTTGCCGCCTTTGAGTATTGTTGCCCATTTGCTCATATCTGTAAATTTTTAGTGTATTATCGTATTGTCCGTATGAAAATAAGCCTCACATCGGAAACCTTTCCGGGGCGAGAAGTCCTTGAAACTGCATGACTTGAAAAGCATCGGCTTGTTGACGTACTGCGCAAGGTCCTTCGCATACTGCGACGGTCTGGCCTTGTTTTCAAAATCCCGGTACGGCATCACATACGGCTTGATGCCAAGCTCACGGCATCGTTCAATGCGGTACATGTCCTGCTCCATCGTCGAGTCGAAGCCGACAAGGATGTAGCACATGATTTTCCACGGCTTGATGTACCGCGTGACCTCCATGAGTTTTTGGGTAAGGTCTATCTGCGGCAAGTCCCATGCGATGTGTATGGACTTGTAAAGCCGCAGCCGGTTGAGCCAGTACGCCTGTTCCTCGTCCATGATGCGCACGTCAACACCGTGGAGATTAACCTTTTGCCCTGCCTTCAGCAGGTAGTCAATGGCTGACCGCCATTCCGGGTTGGCGAAGAAGTTGTTGTCGAGGACCTCGATATGCTGTCCTGCGGGATTCAGCTGCACGGGTTCCACCGGGCGTATGCCGCCCTCCTTGTCATGCACCAAGCAGAAGGGGCATCTGCGGATGCACCCTCTGGAGAAGAACTGGATGGAATATGCGTATTGGGGATAGAGGGAGTAGTCCATCAGGGGCGATGCCTCGATTTCCGGGGGCAAGACGGCTCTTTATGTCATATCCCGTGCTGCCTTTTATGACCTCGCAGTCCCAGGGTATGTTGTCATCCGGCGAGAACGTGAATATCTTTGACTTGTAAACACGGTCATAGCCGTTCCCAAACATCGCGTCGGTCCATCCGACACTGTCTCCTTTCGACTTGTGCCAGGCCGCCAGCTTCATCAGCGCGAAATTGGGGAAGTGGTGCCCGTCAACATCTGTCAGCCCTATCCTCATAAGTCTTGTTGCATTTTATCGTTTTTATTCTTGTTCCCTTTCATTGTCCGTTCTCATTTACGGTGTCTTATCTTGCTGTTGCCGCGCCAGCGTTCAAAGGCTTCGTCCGTGATTTTCC
>CAMWRK010000290.1 GCA_947176655.1 uncultured Prevotellaceae bacterium
GTATTGAAGATAGAAAGTGTGAACAACGCCTCTTATCCATGGAAACTGTATCTGGGCGGCAATGGCATGAACTCACAGGATCCGAATCAACTGGATGCCGGTATTGTGGTGAACGACTGGGTTACTACCGATGTCGGTAACTGTTATTGCATCGAGGAGGTTCTTCCGGTGGAAAAGGCCTACAGCGTTGTTGTCCTCGGTACTGATGCCGCTACGGCAGGTCTGGTTTATTCCGGTCAGGAATATGCAGATGGAGCGACTATTGAAACGGAAACACTGCTGACGGCTGCCGATTTTCAAGCCATACCGGTAGAGAATACCATTCCTGTGGTGAACGTCGACGGACTTACGGTTTATGTAAGTTATTTCTCTGCCGATACGAAGTTCTATACGATACAGAACGGTGCAGGCGGCTATGTAAGCACGAATACCGATTATATGAGTGACGGCAGCCTGAGGCTTGACAACACGACAACGGTGCGTGATAACAGAGGATTGTGGACATTCGTGCGGCAGGGTTCAAATACATATAGCGTATATAACTATTCCACCGGTCTGTCAAAAGTGCTGGGCTTCACAGGAACTGAAGCAAACGCGCGTGCAAATATGGTGTCTCCGGAGACATCAGCATACAGTACTTCATTTACTGGGACGTTTGATTTCACCGGCGCTTCTCCTTCCTATATCAAGATCAGCGGTGGAAACCATTGGTGGAACAAACGGGGAAACTTCCTGGCTCTTTGGCAGACAAGCAGCGTTACAGGTGATACAGGCAGCAAGTTCTTTATTGCAGAGGCTGATTTGTCAGACTATCCCGACGAGTATCATTATGAGGTGCTCAGCATAACCGGTGTATCTTCGTTCGTGCCGAAAAATCCCAATACTTTGTGGTACAAGACATCTGCCGAGGGCGCGGGTGTAGGATATCCTTGGATGGAGTATGCCTTGCCGTTGGGTAACGGTGAACTTGGTTGCATGGTATTCGGCGGTGTACATAACGAGGAGATACAGTTCAACGAGAAGACTCTGTGGAGCGGACCGGCCAATACAGTAGGAGCAGGCTCCGGCAACCGTACTTTCATGAACTTCGGTTCGGTGAGAGTGGAAAACCATGACAGAGCCATAATGTCAGGCGTTACCGACTATGTGCGTTATCTCGATATAGAGGAAGGTATAGCCGGTGTGGAGTTCAGGAATGCCAACGGTTCAAAGTTTGTACGCAAATATTTGAGTTCCGCTCCTGACCAGGTGATTGCTGCGCAGTACAAGGCCGAAGGTGAGGACAAGATGGAACTGTCGTTCACCTTGGAGCCTGGTTCCGACATCGGTGCCGGAAAGGTGGTCTACGAGAACGGCACTGCTTCGTTCACTGGCTCAATGACTGTAAAGTATGCTGCTCGCCTGCATGTGCTGGCCGATGACGGAGCTGTTGTGACATCTACTCCCAAGGGTATAAGTGTAAGTAATGCGACTGAAGTTTGCTTCTATCTGAAAGGTTCCACTAATTTCAACGGTGAAACTGATGCCGCATCATATTTCAATGCTGAGACCAAGGAGGCTATCGATGCACGTACCAAGGATGTCGTAGATGCTGCCGCAGCCAAGGGCTTTGCAGCAGTGGAGGCTGACCATGTGGATGATTTCACGGCTATTACCAAGCGTATGACTTTTGATTTGGGACTGAAGATACCTACCATGGACACCAAGGCTTTGGTGGATAATTATTTCCCTAATAACGGTAATGCAATGAGTACGGCCAATGACCACTTGTTCCTGGAACAGCTTTATTTCCACTATGGCCGCTATCTTGCCATCAGTTCCAACCGCAAACCCATTGCCGCACCGAACAACCTGCAGGGTATATGGAACGACCGTGGTACGAGTTCACCATGGAACTCCGATATTCATACAAACATCAATGTCCAGATGAATTACTGGCCCACGGAGAGCACCAATCTTTCGGATCTGCACAAGCCTTTTGTCAATTTTATTATCCGTGGCGCGAACAGCAACGGATGGAAGAATGTTGCCAACATGTACAACGACGGATACGGATGGAGCGTGCTGACAGAGACTTCTCTGTACAACAGCATGAGCACATGGGGCAACAACTATCTGGTGGCAAATGTGTGGTATACGAGTCATCTGTGGACACATTGGCGTTACACTCAGGACAAGGAGTTCCTGAAGAAGGCGTTCCCTGTCATGTGGTCGGCTGCCGAGTTCTGGTTCCACCGTCTTATTGTGGACAGAGGCTATAACAGTTCGACACAGAACCGTGGCTATTATCCAGCCTATTCGGTGGATCCTGACGGTTCTTATGTAGCCCCCAACGAGTATAGTGCCGAGCAGAATGCCCACAATAGTGAGGATGGTACGGCGCATGCGCAGCAGATGATCAGTTATCTGTTCCAGAATCTGGATGAGGCAATATCTATCCTTGGGGTGGAGAATACAGGCCTTACCACAGAGGATGTTGCCAAACTCAACGAATATCTGACAAAAACGGACAAAGGTTTGAGTACGGAAATTTATACGGCAAATACTTCTCGCAACAGTGGATGGACAAATCCGCGCAACGGAGTGAATAAAGGTGATAAGATTTTGCGTGAGTGGAAATACAGTCCCTACGATGTAAGTGACGACCCTGGCCATCGCCATCTGTCACACCTTATGGCTCTGTTTCCCATGGATCAAATTACTCCGGAGAGTGAGTTCTTCGCGCCTGCCGTAAAT
>CAMWRK010000291.1 GCA_947176655.1 uncultured Prevotellaceae bacterium
AGTCTATTTCCTAGTGTGGAAATGAGGAGATAATCACCTTTTACTCCGTTTTTCAGTCGGTTTTATACCAAAATAATGAGAAAATCGACTGATTCAAGCGCCCGGCAACGCTGGATTCCGGAACATATCCGTTCAATGGCCATGTTTTCCGGAGCATATCCGTTCACTTTATCCTCTATTGGAGCGAGTGAGCCGTTCCGCTCGCGGATTCCGGAGGATATCCGTTCATTTTTGAATCATAACGTGCTGCCAACGCGTATTTTCCGGAACATATCCGTTCACTTTTCGATGGTTTTACGTTATCTCGGAAAAAACAATACAAAAGCCGAGATAACGATGGCAGGGAACCCGATATCAATGAGTGATTTCAAACAGGCAATTTTGCTGAAGAAACAGGGAGTGTCCAACCGCAAGATAGCGGATCAGTTAGGTATCAACAAGGAGACGGTCAACAACAAGTTCGCATTCATCGCGAGCCGCGGCCTGTCGTTGGACGAACTTCTGAAACTTGAGGACCCGGAGCTGGAGAAAGTCTTTCACGGCGGTCATAGCGCCATTACAGACAAACGTCATGAACAGTTTCTCTCACAGCTGGATTACTTTCGCGAGCAGCTGAAGGATCCGCATGTGACGCGCTATCTGCTGTGGGAGGAATATATAAAAGCAAATCCTGACGGTTACCGCAAGTCTCAGTTCTTTCATCATCTGTCGCAGAATCTGAAGGTCGCCAAGGTGACGACAGTCATGTCAGACCTATATGTGCCGGGGCAGATGCTGATGATAGACTATGCAGGTGACACGCTTCCGGTGGTCGATGCCGCTACAGGAGAGGTGACGGATGTCCAGGTCTTTGTTGCCACGATGCCGTTCAGCGACTATGCCTTCGCCTATGCCGTCCCATCCCAGAAGGTGGAGGACTTCATATATGCACTGCGCATGTGTCTGGAGCATCTCGGAGGAGTCCCGCAGATAGTGAAACTGGATAACCTGAAGGCCGGCGTGATAAAATACCACCGCCACGAACCGGAGATCAACAAGGCACTTCAGGACATGGGTAACCATTATCACTTCGTGGCTCAGCCATGCCGTCCGCGCAAACCCACGGACAAGGCATTGGTGGAATCTTGTGTACGACGCATATACAACCGTGTCTATGCCAAGCTGCGGAAGATGACGTTCTTCTCGATCGATGAACTGAACGAGGCTCTGGCGAAGGCTGTGCTGGAGCATAATCAGACCCGTATGCAGAGACGTCCTTACTCCCGTCAGGAATGCTTCGTGGCCTCGGAAAAGGATGAGCTGCAGCCACTGCCGGCCAATCCGTTCGAACTGATATACACGGCACAGGTCAAGGTCCAGATGAACTGCCACGTGCTTTTGTCGGCGGACAATCACTATTACTCGGTGAGCCATGTCCATGTCGGCAAGACAGCCATTCTCCGTTACACCCGTAGCCTCGTGAAAATCTATATCGACAACACTCTTGTAGCCACACACCGCCGTTCGTTCGACCGCTTCAGCCCATACGTGACCGATGAGAGCCATCTGGCCTCCAACTCAGTATGGATCAGAAATCGGAACATCGACACATACCGCCGCAGGGCATCCGCCATATCTCCCGAACTGGAGAAATACGTCAGTGCCGTCTTCGAGGACGGCATCAGCCGCGGCTTCGCCGTGGAATGCCGCTACAACACATGCAACGGCATATTGGCCAATGCCCGTAAATATCCGCTCCATGTCATAGCGCAGGCCTGTGCGGCGGCGCGGCAGAGACAGGTGTTCTCTTCAAAAGGCTTCTCCATGATACTGGAATCAATGAACAGCCTTGACGTCGCCAGCCGGTCTCATGGCGCGGACAACCCCTCTCCATCTGACGGGGAGAATCTCAGAGGCAAAAAGAAATTTGCATGATAAAACCATAAAACGAATCACATGGAAGAAACAAGAATCGCACTCCAGAGTCTCAGACTCTCCGGAATGGCAGAGAAATGGGTCTCTCTTTTTGAGACCCGACAGGTCGACAGGCTCACTCTTGCCGACGGCCTGCAACTCCTTATACAGGCTGAAAAAGACACCCGCAGCTGCAACCGGATAAACCGGCTTTTAAAGAATGCCGCCTTCCCTTATCCGGCGCTTGTGGAAGAGATAGATACGGATCCCAAACGTGGTATCGAAGCCTCGTTGCTCGAACAACTCGCAAAATGCGACTTCATACGCGACGGGCACTCCGTCATTATCACCGGAGCGACCGGAACCGGGAAAAGTTATCTTGCTACCGCCCTGGGCGACCGTGCATGCCGTCTGGGTATGTCGGTGGCTTACTTCAACATGCAGCGGCTTCTTGAAAGACTGGACCTTGAACGTCTGCAGGGGCACGCAATAACCTTCCTTGACAGGCTGGCAAAGACAGACCTCCTTATACTTGACGACTTCGGCATGAAGAAACTGCAAGGACAGCAGCAGAACGACTTCGAGCAGCTCGTCGATGACCGTTACCGCAAGAAAGGACTTATCATCACATCCCAGTTGCCGGTCAAGGACTGGTATGATGTCATTGGAAATCCGCTCATAGCGGAAGCCTGTCTGGACCGTCTTGTACATAAATCGACAAGAATCCAGCTAAACGGAGAGAGTTTAAGAAAAAAGTATTAACTTCGCGCCATCAAACCATCGACTGAGTGAACGGATATCACCGGAAAAGGTGAACGGGCTTCGCCCGGAATACGTA
>CAMWRK010000292.1 GCA_947176655.1 uncultured Prevotellaceae bacterium
AAGATCGTCGGCTGCTTCATATTTGTATACGAGACAGCCACAGCACCATAGTGCACATAGAGTATGCACGTGAACTGAATAATGCCAACCAGCGCGCAGCTATATTACAGAGGCAACGCGAATTGGAGAAGAAGCATGAGCAGTATGCGGCAGAGATAAGGAAATTGGGTATAGAACCGACACAGACGGACATTATCAAGTACCAGCTATGGGAAGAACAGGATAGGATATGCTTGTATACCGGAAAGACAATTGGAGTCTGGGACTTTCTTGGTGCAAACCCACAGTTCGATATAGAGCATACCATACCCCAAAGTGTGGGTGGAGATAGCATGCAGGAGAACCTGACGCTTTGCGATTGCCAATATAACAGGCAAGTGAAGAGGGCTATGATACCGTCACAACTATCAGATTATGATGCAATATTGGAACGTATCAAGCCGTGGAAGCAGAGAATTGATGATCTGTCCAAGCAGATAGACCGCCTGTCGCATGGACGCAGTTCTGACAAGGAAGCGAATGATAAACGTATTCAGAAGAAGAATAGGCTGAAGTTGGAACTGGATTATTGGCGTGGCAAATGTATGCGCTTTGAGATGAAAGAGGTTCCGGAAGGATTTGCCCGACGTCAGGGGGCAGGCATAGGTCTTGTTTACAAATATGCTGCACTGTACCTTAAAAGCTACTTTAAGGATATAGAGCATCCGGAGCGACGGCAGATATATAGCGTGAAGGGTGTCACAACTTCCGACTTCCGTAAGATGTGGGGAATACAGAAAGAGTATGAAAAAAAGTCTCGCGACAGTCATACTCACCATTGTATAGACGCTATTGTTATAGCCTGCATAGGTAAGCGCGAATACGACACAGCCGCCAGGTATTATCACTCATTGGAGGAGTATGAAGCTGGCAGAGCGTCTAAGCCGCATTTTACCAAACCATGGCCTACCTTTACGGAAGATGTCAAGCGGATTGCCGAAGAACAGCTCGTCGTACACGATACCAAGGACAATATGCCGAAGAAGGCCTCACGCAAAATAGAGGTAAAGGGTAAGGGCAAAGTTGTGGCCAAGGGTGATTGTGCACGTGGTAGTCTTCATAATGATACTTATTATGGTGCTATTGAGAAGGGTGGCAAGGTGTGTTATGTGGTGAGACGTAAATTATCTGATTTGAAGGAATCCGATGTCGAGAATATCGTGGATGATGCCGTGCGTGATATAGTAGAACAGGCATTGAAGGATAAAAAGGATCTCAAGAAGGATATTATATGGATGAATGAAGAAAAGGGAATACCTATCAATAAAGTACGATGCTATGCCACTTCTGTTACGTCACCTTTGAACATACGTCAGCATCGAGACCGGAGTGCAAAAGAATATAAGCATCAGTTCCATGTGACAAATGATAGGAATTACTGTATGGTTATATACGAGGGAAAACAAGATGGAAAGGTAAAGCGTGATTTTCAAGTTGTCAGTATGTTGGATGCAGTTTCGCACTTTAAGAAAAGCAACGTACAGGGAGATAGTAGCAGCATGGAGCAGCCTTTTGGGGAGAATGTGTTACCATTGAAGCACATTATACGTGTTGGTTCAAATGTTTTATTGTTTGAAGGGTCGGCAGAAGAGATTCGTCTTGCTGATATAAGGGAATTGGCCAGACGTTTATATAAAGTCGTAGCACTGGATAAAAATGGTCGTATATTTTTTAGACATTCTACTGAATCTAGATCAGCCAAGGAAGTTAAATATGCGATTGGGGCATATGTTCAAGGTGAAGATCTAAGGGTTGCAATAAGGATGTCTTATTTGCAATTCAATGCTCTTGTGGCTGGTCAGGACTTTGAACTCACTCCTCTTGGCGAAATCAAATTTAACTGATAATCTCTTATGCTCAAACGGACACTTGTTTTTACATCACCATTGAAGTTGTCATTATGCAATGCTCAGTTGGTTGTCTCCACTAAGGAGACTCCAACCGAGCAACGCACAATACCAATAGAAGACATAGGTATGGTGATTGTTGAGAATCAGATGGTAACGCTAACCATGCCATTGATGAATGCATTGGTGGATAATGGAGTCGGTGTGGTGTTATGCGATGCCAAAGGCTTGCCTCATGCCATGGTGCAGAATATGGATGGTAGCAGTCTGCAAGGAGAGTGCCTTCGGAATCAGATTTCTGTGGGTGAGGCAACAAAGAAGCAGTTGTGGAAACAGATAGTCGAAGCGAAAATACGGAATCAGGCGGCATTGTTGCATAAAATACGTGGTAGAGGTAATGTGTTGAAACCATATTATAGTAATGTGAAAAGTGGCGATGCGGACAATAGGGAGGGCATTGCCGCCCGAATCTATTTTTCGGAACTTTTTGGCGAAGATTTTGTGCGGGACAGGAATATTCCGGGCATCAATGCCATGCTAAACTATGGGTACAGCGTCCTTAGGGCGGCAACGGCACGAGCACTGGTGTCTTCCGGTTTGACTCCATCTTTGGGAATATTCCATCACAACAGAAGCAACGCATTTCCACTTGCTGACGATTTGATGGAACCTTTCCGCCCATTTGTAGATGAGGCTGTTTCCTGTCTGTGCGAGCAAGGAATAACAGAGGTAAACACGGATGCCAAGTTTGAATTGATATCGGTGCTCTCGTCCGACACGTATTATGCCAAGGTGACCAGACCGCTACAGGTAGGTTTGTCAATAAC
>CAMWRK010000293.1 GCA_947176655.1 uncultured Prevotellaceae bacterium
GTGCCCAGCTGCCAGCGGCGGCCAAGGGCATCCTTGACCATGAAGTCCAGTTTCGGGCCATAGAAGGCAGCTTCCCCCAATTCGGTGGTTGTCTTCATTCCTTTTTCTGCGCAGGCTTCTATAATGGCGCTTTCTGCAGCATTCCAGACTTCGTCCGAACCGATGTATTTTTCTGTATTGGATGGATCGCGCAGAGAGATCTGTGCTTCGAAATTGTCGAAATCCAATGCCTTGAAGATAATCTGTATAATCTCCATTACACGCGTAAACTCCTGCTTCACTTGGTCAGGACGGCAGAAAATGTGGGCATCATCTTGTGTAAATGAGCGCACGCGTGTGAGTCCGTGAAGTTCGCCGCTCTGCTCATAGCGGTATACTGTGCCGAATTCTGCACAGCGGAACGGCAGTTCTTTGTATGAGCGTGGTTTGCAGGCAAATATCTGGCAGTGGTGGGGGCAGTTCATCGGCTTGAGCAAATATTCCTCACCCTCTTCCGGGGTCTGTATGGGTTGGAAACTGTCCTTGCCGTAGTGGTCCCAGTGTCCGGAGGTGACGTAGAGTCCCTTGCCGCCTATGTGGGGGCACATGACCTGCTCATAGCCGTAGCGACGCTGAATTTTTTTTAGGAAGTCCTCGAGGCGCAGTCTCAATGCAGTCCCTTTGGGCAACCATATTGGCAGCCCCTTGCCTACCAGATCTGAGAACATAAACAATTCCATTTCCTTGCCAATGCGGCGGTGATCGCGTTTTTTCGCCTCCTCTAGAAGTTGGAGGTGTTCTGTCAGCATCTTCTGCTTAGGGAATGTTATGGCATAGATACGTGTCATCTGCGGACGCTTCTCGTCGCCACGCCAATATGCGGAACTTGTGCTGAGCACCTTGAATGCCTTGATGGGAGCTGTAGAAGTGAGGTGCGGACCACGGCACAGGTCAGTGAAATCGCCTTGGGTATAGGTGGTTATATGGCCGTCCTCCAAGTCTTGGATAAGTTCGTTTTTGTATGTCTGTCCGCGCTCTCCGAAAAATCTCAGTGCATCAGCTTTGCTTATGTCCTGGCGGTTGAGTCGTTCTTTGCGCTGAGCCAGTTCCATGAACTTCTTTTCTATGTCGGGGAAGGCGGATTCGCGTATTACCACGCCTTCGGCAGGCATTATGTCATAGTAAAATCCATTCTCTATGGCAGGGCCTATGCCGAACTGCGTGCCCGGGTAGAGCTCCTGCAGCGCCTCTGCCATCAGATGCGCGCTGGTGTGCCAGAAAGCATGCTTGCCTTCCTTGTCCTCCCATTTATAAAGTTGGATGCTTGCATCTTCGTTTATGGGGCGGTTTAGCTCAATGGTTTCTCCGTTTACTCCGCATGCAAGCACATCCTGTGCCAATCGGCTGCTTATGCTCTCGGCTATCTGGAGACCGGTAACTCCTGCTTCATACTGACGTACAGAGCCATCGGGAAAAGTGATGCTGATCATTTTGCTGTTTTGTCTGTTTATAATATCCGTGTGCAAAGATATAACTTTTTTCCGAGAACATCACCTCACATGTAAATATATGTTATTGATAGTATGTGGCAAACCTATATGCATTTTATTTTTGTCGAGTTATATTATATATAAGGTATGGATTGGACTATATGAACAGTCCATCGGTACGCTCCGTATCGAAATCCACAACCGCAAATATGTCTTTCCCTATTTATCCAAGTCTTTGTGGCCTGGTGGTAACGCAATTGGGGATGAATCTCGGCTTATCGTGATAGATTGTTGGCAGATATATAAGAAATGCATATATTTGCCTGCGAATCTTTCAAATTTGAAAGAAGTGTTGTGTAAACGCAGAAAATAATGATACAGAAACTATCCATTTGTTCGTACAGGTCTGATACCTTTCCTCTGTCATACGGAGAGAACACTATCGTAGTCAGTGAGAAAAACATCGGTAAATGTCGCGGATGCATGCGTTGTCGCATTCTGAAGCAGTGTGTTTCATATATGGATGACGCGCAACAATGTATACCTGTTGTCGCAGAAGCGGAACATCTGGATCTGTACCTTCAGCCGGGTGGCGTCATTCAACGTCTTCTTGACCGTATCCTGTATGCTTTGGACGGTAGAGGCAAGACTTTCACCTTACATATAGAGGACAACACAGAGGCGGAATATGTACGTCGCTTGCTGACGTGGGCCAAATATCGTGAGGTTCAGTAGTTCTTCAATACCTCATAGTGCAGACGTGCACGGCGTGATTTGAAAATCTTGCGGTCATTGAAAATGGCATCTGTGGCCCAATACCCCAGTTCCGCAGTAAGAATGCCTATGGCGGCTCCTATTATAACGTCACTGGCATAGTGCTTGTTGTTAAGTATTCGCAATACACCAGTCGCGGTTGCTACAGTGTATCCGCCTATTGGAATCCACACACTTTTATGTCCGTATTCGTGTGCTAGTAATGTAGCTCCCATGAATGCCGTGGCCGTATGTCCAGAAGGAAAGCTGTTGTGCTCGCCATTCGGTCTGGTTCTGTTTATTCCATATTTCATTCCGTTGACAGCGACAGCCATCATTCCTGCTGCCATAGCATCGGCTGTCAACACCTGCCAACAATTTCTGCTTCGTCCTTTTACGCCACAGAGACTGAGGGTTAACTGTGCTGCCAATGGTGCATATTGAATGTACTCGTCTGCCGCACAGTGGAAAGTTGGCATACCGCTTAC
>CAMWRK010000294.1 GCA_947176655.1 uncultured Prevotellaceae bacterium
CAGTTTGACATAGGGGCAGAATACCACCTCAACACGCCGTCATACGATGTCTCCGTGCAGGCCGACGTGTATGAGAACCGCATAGATAACCGCATTGTGTGTCTGCCGCTCAAAGGCACATACACCTGGTCCATGATGAACTACGGCAAGACATTCTGCCGCGGGCTGAACTCCACCGCCTCATTCCGTTACAGGACAGGAGCGTGGCAGTTCTCCGTACTGGCATCCCTGACATGGCAGGACGATCTGAACCGTACAGACCCCGATGACGAGGAAACCTACAACAAGCCGATATGTTACTCGCCATCCGTTTCTTACGGCCTCACGGGCATAGTGGCATGGAAAAACCTGTCACTGACGGTGTCTGACCTGCACGTGGGCGAGAGGATGTGGTCCTATGCCGACAGCGAGGACATACTCAGTCCATACAACAACATAGACATGAAGCTGTCAGGGAGTTGGTGCAACGTCGGTGCATCGCTGGAGATAAACGATCTGCTTGATGTACAGTACGAACACATTCCACGCTACCCTATGCCCGGGCGCAGTTTCAGGTTTTCGCTTACATATTCCCTCTGACAATCATTATATCGCACATAAAAACAGAAGCAGCCCTATGACACACAGACAGATGTTCCTATCGGCGATACTTGCTATGCTCGTATCGTTCCGATGCCATGCACAAGAGAGAATCATCCTGCTGAATGAAGGCAACTGGCAGGCCGACAACGGTCGCATAACCTATTTCGCCGACGGCAGTATAGTGAGCAACCAATGGTTCAGGGATGTGAACGGAGGAAAACTCGGAGACACGCCCAATGACATCATCCAAGTGGCGGACAACCTCATTGCCATCACAGTGAACTGGTCCAACATAGTCCAGTTCATAGACAACGACGGCAAGGCTGTGGCGGCCACAGAAGACGTACCCAACAACCGCAAGCTGGCCACGGACGGCAGCCATGTCTATGTGACATCATACGGCCATGAATGCCGCGTAGACGATGCGTACCGTGAGTTTACCCGCGGATTCGTGGCCAAGATAGACCTGAGCACATTCCAAGTGACAGAGACCTGCGAAGTGGGTTATGAACCGGAGGGGATAGCATACTACCGCGGATATCTCTTCGTGGCCAACACCGGCGGATATGCTTTCCAAGAGGCACACGAGTACGAGACCACAGTTGACATAATAGATGCCGCCACCATGAAAATAGTGCGCACCATCGACACAGGACAAATAAATCTGTACGGCAAGATGTCGCAGAGCGGCAGGTATCTCTGCATTAATTCGCCTGGCGATTACTACGACGTGCAGGCGGCCACGATAATACTTGATTGCGAGTCGGCACTGACATGGAAAGCCGATAAGGACTGCTTCATCAAACTTGACTATGCGGCGACCTACAGTTGTACGGCAGCCAACGGCAATTTCTACGCCATAGGTTCGCGCTACTCCTACTATACGGGCGACTACACTTTCAACTACGTATCCATAGACCCGCGACGTGTCATGGCCAGTGCCGGCATGGAAGGCATATCCGACCGCCTTCCAGGCACAGTGCTTCAGGACATTAAGGCCATGGGTATGCCGTATGGCATCTATGTCAACCCGTATACCGGCTACATCTATGCTACCGATGCCGGTTCGTTTGCCGCTGCAGGAGCCATGTACCAGTGGTCGCCTGAAGGCATTCTTCTGGGCAAGCACAGAGTGTACATAAACCCGGCGCACTTCCTTGCACTGAAACCTGACGGAGGCACTGACGGCATAGGCGAAGTTCCTGACAATGCAACATCAGGCAACAGCGCCGTCTACAATCTTCACGGCATACGCGTGGCCAATCCCATTAAGGGGCATATATACATACAGAACGGAAGGATAACCATTTTCTAATCAAAATCAATAATAACAAATCATGAAACTAAGACAGATTTTAGTTCTTATCATGGCAACGGCTTTCGGCCTGCGGGCAGAAGCGGCCAAGGTGAAAGTGACAATGAACACGGTTTCCACGACAATGACCCTTACCGCCAAAGGTGCGGAACAGCCCATAGATATTGGAGAGCCGGACAAGCGCATCTACAACTTCGAGGCTCCGGCAGGCGAATATGTGCTGACGGCTTTCGGTACGGACGGACAGACCGTCAACGGAACCATAGTAATAAACATTGCCGAGAACGGGGAAGAACAGGAGTTCACTGTACTTACACAGACAGCCTATGTGACCAACAAGGCTGCAGACGGAACGGCATGGAGCGTGGCCAATGGTGACTATACCATCGACGTGAAGGTCAGTTCGCGTGAAGGCGTGACGCAGACAATAACCGTGGGCAACAGCGTCACCGCCGGCAGGAACACATTCCTCGCCCTCAACGGCAACAGCTATTACGTGGCCTTCGTGCCGAGCGAACAGCACCAAGCCGAGGGATACACCACGCTGTACAAGGCAGGCACACTCACCTTCAACGTCAACGTGAACGGTGCCATTCCATTGGCCGCCGACTATTCCATCTCCGTCCCTGCCGATGCCGAATTATACGTAGGACTAAAGTTCACGCACTTCACCGACTTCACCACAGTGGAACCGAAATCAGTAGAGACAGTGGACGGCAACAAGGTGTACACCTACTACCTGGCCGACGGACAGACATACAATTTCCGCACATGGAAAACGGACGGACTGACAC
>CAMWRK010000295.1 GCA_947176655.1 uncultured Prevotellaceae bacterium
TTTCTTCTGGTAGTCTGCTGGCTCTTCATTATGCGGCGCATGGGCGGCTGCAGCGGCTCAGGCAGTGACGGCGGCTGCATGAGTGGCCAGATGGGCATCTTTAATGTAGGCAAGAGTCGTGCACGTCTCATAGAGAAAGAGGATGCCAAGGTCACATTCAACGACGTTGCCGGCCAGGAGGGAGCCAAGCAGGAGGTGCAGGAAATAGTGGACTTCCTCAAGAACCCGGCCAAATATACCGATTTGGGCGGCAAGATTCCCAAAGGTGCCCTGCTTGTAGGGCCTCCGGGTACGGGTAAGACTCTTTTGGCCAAGGCTGTTGCCGGTGAGGCTGGTGTACCGTTCTTTTCCATGAGCGGTTCGGACTTTGTAGAGATGTTTGTGGGCGTAGGTGCCAGCCGCGTCCGCGACCTTTTCCGCAAGGCCAAGGAGAAGAGTCCGTGTATCATCTTCATTGACGAGATAGATGCCGTAGGCCGTGCTCGCGGACGCAATATCAGCACGGGCGGCAATGATGAGCGTGAGAATACGCTGAACCAGTTGCTTACCGAGATGGACGGCTTCGGTACCAACAGCGGTGTCATCATACTTGCCGCGACCAACCGTGCCGATATTCTGGACAAGGCATTGTTGCGTGCCGGACGTTTCGACCGTCAGATACATGTGGACTTGCCCGATGTTGCCGAGCGTCGTGCAATATTCGAGGTGCATCTGCGCCCGATAAAGAAAGCTGACGATCTTGATCTTGACTTTCTCTCACGCCAGACACCAGGTTTCTCGGGTGCCGATATAGCCAATGTCTGTAACGAGGCGGCGCTCATAGCTGCACGTCACGGACATACTTCTGTAGGCAAGGAGGACTTTCTGGCTGCGGTGGATCGCATCATAGGCGGTCTGGAAAAGAAGACCAAGGTAATGACTGTAGAGGAGAAGCGTACCATCGCTTTGCACGAGGCTGGCCATGCCACTGTCAGCTGGCATCTGCAGTATGCCAATCCTCTTGTCAAAGTAACCATCGTGCCTCGCGGGCGTGCCTTGGGTGCCGCATGGTATCTGCCCGAGGAACGCCAGATTACGACCAAGGAACAGATGCTTGACGAAATGTGTGCGACGCTTGGCGGGCGTGCTGCCGAAGAGCTTTTCACCGGTCATATATCCTCCGGAGCCATGAACGACCTGGAGCGTGTCACCAAGCAGGCCTACGGCATGATTGCATATATGGGAATGAGCGACAAACTTCCCAATCTGTGTTATTATAACAATGAGGAATATCAGTTCCAGCGTCCATACAGTGAGGATACGGCCCGCCAGATAGATGCCGAGGTGCAGCGTATGATAGCGGAGCAGTATGCGCGTGCCAAGGCTTTGCTTGCAGAACTGCATGAGGGTCATGCCCGTCTGGCACAGCTGTTGCAGGAACGCGAGGTTATCTTTGCCGAGGATGTGGAAAACATCTTCGGAAAGCGTCCGTGGACCAGCCGCACCGAGGAACTTCTGGAGGCGGAAAGCAAACAGGATGTGCCTGCGGAACAATAGTGAATATAAAAAAGTAACGACATGAAAAATCTGATTCTTCGCACCCTCACCGGTGTGGTTTTTGTAGCAGTCCTTGTTGCCGCTATAATATTCAGCCCTTTCACTTTCGGAGCACTCTTTGCCGTCATCTCTGCCCTAAGCACGCTGGAGTTTTGCAATATAATCAACAGACGTGACGGCGTGCATACCAATCCCTTTATCTGTACGCTTTCCGCGCTGTTGCTTTTCTTTGCGGTCTTTGCCTACAGTTGCGGCTATGCCAATGCAATGCTTATCATACCTGCCACGGTGTTCCTTCCTTATCTGCTTACATTGGTGTATCTGATGGTCAGCCATCTTTATTCCGACCGCAGTAACGCCCTGGCATCATGGGCCTATACGATGATGTCACAGCTTTATGTGGCTTTGCCTTTTGCTTTACTTAACTGCATAGCTTTCATACCTTACCCCATGGGCTCGCTTGGCACGGCCTATGTGTATATGTATCCTCTGGCAGTGTTCCTGTTCCTCTGGAGCAGCGATACGGGTGCCTATTGTGTAGGCTCTCTGCTGGGCAGGAAGATTCCTTGTCGTCTTTTCCCGTCCATCTCCCCCAACAAGTCTTGGGTAGGAACTATTGGCGGTACGGTTCTTGCCATAGGTGTAGGTGCGGTCATTTCGCGCTATGAGCCATCCATGACTCTGTGTCAGTGGATGTTATTCGGCTTCATAGTTTCCGTCTTCGGCACCTGGGGTGACCTTGTGGAAAGCCAGATCAAACGTCAGCTCGGCATAAAGGACAGCGGCAATATTCTTCCCGGACATGGCGGCTTCCTTGACCGTTTCGACAGCAGCCTGCTTGCAATTCCGGCTTCCTTGGTATATATATATACAATCTGGAGCATGTAATCCACTCCGGGAAGTCGTGATGCTTGGGTCGTCGCGATACGACGTAAATACGCGCGGGTCATACTGGTGGAAAAGAACAACAGCATTTGCGGAGCTTTCGGCATAGAAATCGAAAGCCCCGCAAATGTTGTCTGCGTCTCCTTATCAAAATATCTTGTTTATCCGCATAAATCATCCAATGCTTGACGATGTGGACAATTGTGCACGGTATTATGGATGATATTGTCAGCATGTTGGCGGCATTGTGGTATAAC
>CAMWRK010000296.1 GCA_947176655.1 uncultured Prevotellaceae bacterium
GTATTGTGGCATCTCCGGAATGTACGCCGGCATACTCGATGTGTTCGCTGATGGCATAGGCGATGATTTCGCCGTTCTGTGCCACGGCATCCATTTCTACTTCCTTGGCATGCTCTATGAAGCGGCTGACGACGACTGGATGTTTCTGCGACACGTTGGCGGCCAGTCTCAGGAAACGGTTCAATTCGTCGTGGTTGGAGCAGACATTCATCGCCGCACCAGATAATACGTACGACGGACGTACCAATACCGGAAAGCCAACTTTGTCGATAAAGGCATTTATGTCGTCCATGGTTGTAAGAGCACTCCATTCCGGCTGGTCAACGCCGATCCTGTCAAGCATAGCCGAGAACTTGTCCCTGTCTTCGGCATTGTCTATGGATGCGGCACTCGTGCCGAGGATGCGTACTCCCTGGCTGTCCAGACTGAGTGCAAGGTTGTTCGGTATCTGTCCTCCGGTGGATACTATGACACCATGAGGGTTCTCCTCCTCCAGAATGTCCATCACACGCTCGAAGGTAAGCTCATCAAAATAGAGCCTGTCACAGATGTCATAGTCGGTTGACACCGTTTCGGGATTATAGTTGATCATTACACTGCGGTATCCCTCTCGGCGTATGGTGTTAAGAGCCTGGACACCGCACCAGTCAAACTCTACCGACGAACCTATGCGGTAGGCTCCAGACCCGAGAACGACAATGGAGCGGTGGTCTCCGGCATATTCAATGTCGTTCTCAGTCCCGCTGTATGTGAGATACAGATAGTTGGTCTGCGCCGGATATTCTGCGGCGAGTGTGTCTATCTGCTTCACCACCGGACGTATTCCGAGAGCCTTTCTGTAGTTGCGTACTTTTAGCGATGCACTTTCTCTGTCTCCCTCCTGTCCGATGGCACATGCTATCTGAAAGTCTGAGAAACCTTGTCTTTTGGCTTGCCGCAGCAAATCGGCAGGCAACGAACCAAGGTCGCGGAATGCGTGCAAACGCATGGACGTGTCCATTATGTTTTGCAGTTTGTACAGAAACCATTTGTCTATTTTGGTCAGCGTATGAATCTGTTCAACGGTATAGCCTTCGCGCATGGCCTTGGCTATGACGAAGATACGCATGTCGGTAGGTTCCCTGAGTGCCTTGTCCACATCGTCTATGATCAGGTTCCTGTTCTCCACAAAGCCGTGCATGCCCTGACCGATCATGCGCAGACCTTTCTGGATGGCCTCTTCGAAAGTGCGTCCTATGGCCATAACCTCGCCAACGGATTTCATCGAGGAACCCAGTTCGCGATCCACTCCATGGAACTTGCCCAAATCCCATCGCGGCATCTTGCATACGACGTAATCAAGAGCCGGCTCAAAGAATGCCGATGTTGTCTTTGTGACAGAGTTTCTCAGGTCGAACAATCCGTATCCCAGTCCCAGCTTGGCCGCAACGAACGCCAGCGGGTAGCCCGTTGCCTTTGATGCCAGCGCAGAAGAGCGGCTTAGACGTGCATTGACTTCGATGACGCGGTAATCCTCCGATTCTGGGTCGAGGGCGTATTGTACATTACACTCGCCCACGATGCCGATGTGGCGTATGATACGTATTGCCAGTTCGCGCAGTTTGTGGAATTCGCTGTTGGAAAGTGTCTGAGACGGCGCAATGACAATGGATTCGCCGGTGTGTATGCCGAGAGGATCGAAGTTTTCCATGTTACAGACCGTGATACAGTTGTCATACCGGTCACGTACCACCTCGTATTCTATCTCTTTCCATCCCTTCAGGCTTTTCTCTACCAGCACCTGTGGCGAGAACGAAAAAGCCTTTTCGCAAAGTGCGTCAAGTTCCTGTTCGTTGTCGCAGAATCCGGAGCCGAGGCCTCCCAAGGCATACGCGGAACGTATGATTACCGGATAGCCCAGTTCTGTTGCGGCGCGGCGTGCCTGTTCCGTGTTGTCAACAGCTTCGCTGCGTATTGTCTTCACCCCGATTTCGTCAAGTCTGCGGACGAACTTGTCCCTGTCTTCTGTGTCGATAATTGCCTGTACCGGCGTGCCGAGCACTGTCACTCCGTATCTTTCCAATATTCCGCTTTTGTACAGTTCCACACCGCAGTTCAGTGCCGTCTGTCCTCCAAACGAAAGCAGGATGCCGTCGGGACGTTCCTTGGCAATGACCCTTTCCACGAAGTATGGAGTGACAGGCAGGAAATAGATGTTGTCTGCTACGCCTTCCGAAGTCTGTACCGTAGCGATGTTTGGATTGATGAGTACGGTTTCTATGCCTTCTTCCTTGAGAGCTTTGAGAGCTTGGCTGCCGGAATAGTCAAACTCTCCGGCTTCACCTATCTTCAGTGCTCCAGAACCAAGGAGCAGGACTTTCTTTATGTCGTATCGTGCCATGATTACAATAATTTTACAAATTCGTCAAACAGAAATTCCGTATCAGTGGGTCCGGATGCCGCTTCTGGATGAAACTGTGCCGAGAACCACGGTTTGTTCTTATGATGTATACCTTCATTGGAACCGTCGTTCATGTTCTCAAACAGCGTCTCCCAGTCATTTCCCAGCGTGCTGCTGTCTACGGCATAGCCGTGATTCTGGCTGGTGATGAAGCACCTGTCCGTACCTGCCATCCTGACAGGCTGGTTGTGGCTGCGGTGGCCGTATTTGAGTTTGTATATGGC
>CAMWRK010000297.1 GCA_947176655.1 uncultured Prevotellaceae bacterium
AGTCCCCACTTCAAAGTTACCATCTCGCCATAACGGCTCCGGCTTCCGTTGCGTGGTGTCCACTCCTTGTCACCTACCTGATATGTAACCTGTTCATTGGGAGCCAGATCATACGGGCTGTATCCGCTTTCCATAGCCAAAGCATACAGGAACGGCTTTATGGTAGACCCCACCTGTCTGCGTCCCTGTCCGGCCATATCATAACTGAAATGCGAGTAATCGACGCCGCCGACATAAGCTTTGACATCTCCCATTTCAGTATCCATACAAACAAAGCCTGAGTGCAGGAAGCCTTTATAATACTTCAGTGAATCCAGCGGAGTCATCACGGTATCAATATCTCCCACAGCCGAATACACAGTCATTTCCTTGGGAGTGTTGAATGCGTCCTCTATTTCCTTGTCCGAACAGCCTGCCGCCTTCATGGTGACATATCTCTCGCTCTGCCGTTTGGCGCGCTGTATGTCCTTGGCTACTCTCGCAGCGGCCAGCCCACGGTAATACGGCCTGTGTGGATTCTGTTTCTGTTCCTTGTCAAATGCCGGCTGAAGATACTCGACAACATGCTCCCTTACGCTCTCTTCAGCATAGCGTTGCATACGACTGTCTATAGTGCAATGTATCTTTAATCCGTCCGTATAAAGATTGTAATGGCGTCCCTCCTTGTCGGTATGCTTGTTACACCACCCGTAAAGCGGATCTTCCTCCCAAGCCAACGAATCCTCATAGTACTGCTGTGCCTGCCATGTCTCGTATTTGCTGCGGTCAGGACGTTTGGCCATAAGAATGCGACGCAGATACTCGCGTACATACATGCCTGTGCCGCTCTTGTGATCCACTCTACGGAAATTAAGGGTCAACGGCAATTGCTTCAGACTATCGGCCTCGGTTTCTGTCAGATAGCCGGAGCGAGCCATTTGTCCGAGAACAACGTTGCGCCGTCCGCGCGACCTTTCAGGAACACGCACCGGATTGTAATAAGAAGGGTTCTTGCACATACCCACCAGTGTTGCACATTCTTCCATGGAGAGTGCCTTCGGATCTTTGCCGAAATAGGTACGCGATGCCGTCTTGATACCGACAGCATTATGTAGGAAATCAAAATAGTTCAGATACATTGTTATGATTTCCTCTTTCGTATAATATCTCTCCAGTTCAAGCGCTATCATCCATTCGATAGGCTTCTGGAAAAGCCGTTCCATGGTGTTCTGCGCCCTCACACTATACAACTGCTTGGCCAACTGCTGCGTAATGGTGGAACCGCCTCCTGCACTTTTCTGTCTCATCAGTCCCCTTTTCACTATAGCTCTGAACAGTGCCTTGAAGTCTATACCGGAATGTTCGAAAAAACGCTCATCCTCAGTGGCCACGAGAGCCTGCACCATCGCTGGCGCTATAGAGTCGAAATCCGCGAATATACGGTTTGTCGCACCATAGCTGTACAGCCCCATCAATTTACCATCGGAAGTCACCACCTGGCTGGCAAATTTGTCTACAGGATTGGACAACTGCTCCATATCCGGCATATATCCGATGCGTCCCTCGTGTATAGCCCAGAACGTCCAGCCTACACCGACTGTCCCGCCAAGGAGCAAGAGCCACAGAAAAATGAAAAATGCTTTTCTCATATTTATATATTATATAAGCCCCCTATACCTTTTATACCTCCTACCGAGGGGACTATTCTACGATACGCACATCATTCAGATCCACATCCCTGTTGCAATAGCTGCAACGCAATATGTTCTTGCCCGAGGACACCGCACGGAAACGCGTCTTCATGGGTTCGTTGTTGGTAATACACTTTGGATTGGGACAACGCACTATGCCCACGAGTTCATCCGGCATTACCACCGTACGCTTCTCAATGATGCTGTAATCCTTTATTATGCACAGAGTTATATTCGGTGCCACGGCAGACAGCTGGTTCAGTTCCTCGTCGGTGAAATACTTGTCAGCGATCTTGATGATGCTCTTGCTCCCCATGGCGGCACTTTTCAGATTGAAACCTATGGTTATGGCATTTCCCATTTTTTCCAAGTGCAACATGCTGACGACATCGAACAGTCTCTCGCTTGGTATATGATCCAGAACGGTACCGTTTTCTATGGCGGCCACCATCATCTCTTTCTTATTCATGGAATACGTAATAATATTGTTGACTGACTTATAATATGGTTTTATCATTCATGACATCCTCCAGAGTGATGCCGAGAACATCGCATATCAGCGCCTGGCGGGCATAGAGACCGTTACGCGCCTGCTGGAAATAATAGGCATATGGAGTATCGTCTATAGAATACTCTATCTCGTTGACACGCGGCAACGGATGCAGGATTTTCATATTCGGCCTGGCCTTGCAAAGCATTTTCTCCTTCAGCAGATAACGGTCCTTGACCCTTTCGTACTCGTCCAGATCTGCGAAACGCTCTTTCTGCACACGCGTCATGTACAGGATGTCGGCATGGCTTATCGTGTCGGCATCGAAATCCTGATGCTCCACATAGCGTATGCCATGCTCATCGCAATAGCGTTTGTACACGGCTGGCATTGCCAGCTCATCTGGAGCAATGAAATGGAACGTCGGGTTGAAGTGGCGCATGGCCATGAGCAAGGAATGCACGGTACGCCCGTACTTGAGGTCGCCCACCATATAGA
>CAMWRK010000298.1 GCA_947176655.1 uncultured Prevotellaceae bacterium
ATATATGGATTATTACTAACATCGTGTGCTAACAGTAAGACTGAGAAAAATATCTCGTTAAAAGAACAATTATACACGATTGTGGACACAATACCGGGAACCGTCGGTATAGCTTTTATCTGCGATGTAGATACTGTCACTATTAACAATAGTGTACGTTATCCTATGATGAGCGTTTTCAAACTCCATCAGGCTCTGGCGGTTGCTGATGCAATAAATACCAGATGCTCTTCAATTGACAGTGTAATACATATCAGTAAGGATGAGCTTGATACAGAGACCTGGAGCCCGATGCTAAAAATATACAGAGAACCAGATTTTGACATATCAATACGTGACCTTATTAAATATTCCTTGACGGTCAGTGACAACAATGCAAGTAACCTGCTTTTCAAACATATAGTCTCCCCATCTACAACGGATTCTTTAATTCGTTCAATTTCTGACGATCCGACATTTAGTATTGTATATTCGGAAGATGAGATGAAAAAAAAGCATACTTTGGCTTATATCAACTATTCCACACCTCTCTCCGCAGCCTCACTTATAAGACAGGTTTTTGATTCTACCTTCGTAACTAACTCTGCCGTTGACTCTATCAGAAAAGATCTTGCGACAGTAACCACCGGACTAGACCGATTAGGTGCAATCATCCCTCAACACCCTGAGTTGTTTTTCGCACATAAAACCGGCAGCGGTTATCGAAATGATGCAAACGAATTGATTGCGCATAATGATGTTGGCTATTTCCGACTGCCCGATGACAGAGCATACGCACTTGCAGTATTTATACGAGATTTCTCCGGCACAGAAGCAGAAGCTTCAGAAATAATTGCTAGAGTCTCGCAGGAAGTATATGAGTTCTTTGTGAACAAATAGGTTTTGCTAAAGGAATCTATTCATGACATTCAATCCGGTAATATTGAAGTTTTACATCATATAACTTCATCCAAGAATGTTAATGGGAGCCTTAGAAAACAAGTTGTAGGTCATTTGAAAATCTCATCCACCGATTTACGGCATCATCTTTCTTCAGGGCGATGATTTTTGCGTAGATTTGCCTTGTGGCAATATTCTTATGCCCAAGCAGTTTACTTGTAGTGTAAATGTCAACGTCAAGTGTAAGCATTAAGATGGCTAAAGCTTAGACTTGCCTTCAAACATCTTATCCACCAAATTGACAGCCTCAATCTTCTTGCTATCAATGATTTTTGCATAAATCTGGGTAGTTCGGACATCAGCGTGACCCATCAGTTTGCTTGTTGTGTATAAGTCTGCTCCGGCAGTCAGCATCATTGTTCCGAATGTATGACGCGAGGTATGGTAGGTGACATGTTTGTCGATATTTGCAGCCTTGCTCCACTCCTTTAAAACCTGTCCGATCACTACCGACGACGGAAGATCTTTGAATACTAAATCATCGTCCGTACTTTCGCCTCTTTCCGGCATCCATTCCATTGCCTTTACGGATAGCGGTGTATAATTTGGTACTGAAGTTTTTTTCATTACAAATGCAAGAAGGTACTTCCCCTCATTGCACACCACATTTTTCCATTTGAGCGCACGGACATCGCTAATGCGCAATGACGTATAGCAGGAGAAGAGATATGCCCTCTTTATAATATCAATACGGCAATCGGTCGCTATAAGCCTTTTTACCTCCTCAACAGTGAGAAACTGACGCTGTGAGACAGGCTTCTTTATCCTTTCATCAGCCGACAGCAGCATGAAGGGATTTTCTCCAAGACGGTCTGCACGGACAGCGGCATTAAGAGCCGCAGATAGTGTAACGGCATAAAATCTTGCGGATCCCTGCGAAAGGGGCTTGCCTTTCTTCTCCTTATCCGGATGGCTTTTATATGTGTTCTGAATCCAGTCAATGAACCGAAGTGCCCAAGCCTTGTCAATATCTCCCATACGGGTTTTCTTTACAAACGGCTGTATGACATTGACCATGCTTTTGACAACCTGCGCATTCTTTTGACCTGTGTCAATCTTTTTCCCAACGTATATGTCGAGCCAATCCGACAGAAACAGTTTCTGCCATCCCTCGGCACGTTTTATGCCACCTTTGGAATTGGTTATCTCTATTATTCTTCGGGACTTTATCGCCTCGGCTGCTGCGAGCGTCGCCTTATTTTGTTCCTTTATCTTATTATTAACTTCAGGCAGAAGATACATCTTCAAGAACTCATAGCTCCGTTTGCCATTGACATATATATCAAGATAAAGGGATTCTGAACCGTCGGATAGTTTCTTTGTGCGCACTCTCACAGGCTCTTTGAGTTTTGTGGTCTTTCTTTTCGGCATGGTATGATCCGTTTATATTATTCAAAATAGATTGTCTAAAAGTGATACGGCTTCCTGTTTCTTCTGGTCTACTATTTTTGCATAAACTTGTGTTGCACGAACATCTGCGTGTCCCATCATCTTGCTTGCCGTGTATAGATCAACTCCTGCTGTAATCAGCAGTGTTCCGAAAGTGTGCCGGGACACATGAAAATGTATGTCGGCACCTAATCCGGCCTCCATCGTCCATTTCCTGAGATTATACCTTAACGACTTATCTGTAGGAAGACCGTCGAACACGTATTGTTCAGAATCGCTCCGTTCAGGTAACCAGCGGATACAGTTCTCTGATAGAG
>CAMWRK010000299.1 GCA_947176655.1 uncultured Prevotellaceae bacterium
AGTTAGAATGTTCCCATGAACTCGCCATCAAAGTCCACCTCGAATGTTACGGAACCTGTTGCGGAGTCAAAGGGAAAGAATGTGCCGGAATAGTTCGTGGAGTAATTTATTTTCACAGGAACTTCGTTAAATGTCCTTTCACCGACAACCTCTCCTTGTGAATCGTGTGCTACTACATTTATGTCTATTGACGTGCTTTCTTCGGGGAGAAAACAATATGTCGTCAATGATGTAATTTTGGAAGGCTCTATATTGCTTACGACAGTACGGCTGAAATCCCGTCTTTGTGGACAAAGTCTTGTCTCGCTGTTCAAGGCATTTCCGGCTCCTATGAATGTGACAACAAAGTCGCTTATCTCCTGAGGCCTGTTTTTGTCTTCAAAGTTAATGACGAATCTGCTGACACATCTTTTCATGGAAAGTGTGCGTGTGTCCGAGTATGTCCCGTTTACGGTGATGTTTTGTCTGCACAGGAATGTGTGAGGCACCCATCCCTCGTTAAAAAATATGCTGTCCGGGCGTTCGATGTTGCATTGTTGTGATCCATTCCACCCCAGTGCAATTATGGTGTATGTACCATATTTCAGCGTGCGGGAGAATGTTCCGTATGAAGCATCATCCTTATCCTGATAAGTGACAGTGTCCACAGCGTTACCCTCTTTGTCATATATCGCGAAAAGAATGTGGTCGGTTCCGTTTTGACGCGCGGATGCCGCATTGGCTACATCATCCTTGTTGGCTTCTGTCAACTCTTCAAAACTTGTCATGCTTAGCCCGCTCAGATGGAAGTGCATCAGCCTCTCTGCAGTTGTTCCATTATTGCCTTTTCCGTCATCGTCCGAGTCATCGAATGTCATGGTCTGGCATGCTGCCAGCAACAAGAGAAGCAGTGCTGGTAAAAGGTTCTTTTTCATAGTTGTTTTTGTTAAGGTGTTATCTTGGCTGTCTTAATTATATAAATACAGCGGAACTGCCTTATACAGTCCCGCTGTCATAGACCTATTTATATGTTATCAGAATATAAAGCCACAATACTTGACCACATAGTGTGAATGTGTATAGCTGGCAAATGTGCTTTACAGAATCTATCCCTTCCTTATAGCAAATACCAAGGCTACTATACTTGAGGCAAGACCAAGTATAGATGCGCCGGCACCAAGGAATGTGTAGAATGCACTACTCTTTACACTGAGGCTCTTGTTAGGTTCAACATAGATCATGTCATTCTGTTGCACATAAAAGGCCGGACTGTTGAATACATTCGTATCAGTAAGATCCAGGACATACATCTTACGTTCTCCGTTGACTTCTCTGAAAAGCTTGATGTTCTGTCTGAGCGATGTCTCGCTTAAATCGCCGCATTGTGCCAGTACATCTATAACGGTGTTGCGTTCGCTGGTGAGGTTTATGCTTTTGGGATTATGAACTGCTCCGATAACTGTTACGCGGGCATTCATGAGACGAACCGTTACTTCCGGATTCAGAATGAGCTTAAGTTCCTTGATTTTATTCTCAATTAAACGTGCGGCCTCTTCACATGTAGTGTTGTCTACATACACTTTGCCTATTGCCGGGAGAATGACATTGCCATCATTGGTGACAGTATAGCCGTAGCCATTGGTCAGACCGCTGTTTTGTATGGTATTGGTTGAGCCTTGACTTCCCATGGTAACATCTTGGGCAAAAATCTGCAATAGCTCGGCATCATCGCATGTAATCTTGACCAGAATCTGGTCGGCAGGCTTGAGTTTCATCTCATACTGTTGGGCGATTTGCTGTGCTTTGGCATAGAGCGTATCTGAGCCTTGAAAGTATATCAGCTTTTTTCGGCTGACGCAACTGGTTGACATGATGCTCGCCACAAGGATAAGCATACCTGTTACAAGTAGTAATGAGCGTTTCATATATTTATTGTTTTGTTTTAATAGGAAGTTTTATAGTCATTGTATGATGTAATCATAGAAATTGCCACCATCTGCGTTTGGTGGGGAAATTGCCGGTCTCATGTGTGCCGTTGTCTGTGAGGATGTCCTCCAATGTCTTGCATTCTGTGATCATGCGATATATTGTTCCCCAGTCTGGTAGACCTCCGACATTGCGGTCGTCAATCCAGATGTCTGCTTTAATCTTTCGGCTGAAACTGTCGCATTGCTTGATATCTTCTTCTGGATAGTCCCTGTTGATGGCGTAGAATTCCAACCCTCGTTCGCGACACCATTCCACTGCTTCTTCCAGAATCTTTCCCTCGCGTACGCTCCAAAGGATAAGCCTATGCCCGTCTGCTACCAGCATTTTTAATGTCTGAATGGCAAAAGGAATCTCTTTTCCTATCTTGGGGTACTCGTGTGTTACAATTGTACCGTCGAAATCTACTGCTATTATCATGCGTGATTATTTTGCGTATGCAACGGAGCGTGTTTCGCGTATTACCGTAATCTTGACCTGGCCGGGATATGTCATCTCATTCTGGATGCGCGCAGCGATTTCGCCAGATAATTTTTCAGTCTGCTTATCGTCAATCTTGTCCGCTCCTACGATGACACGAAGTTCACGTCCTGCCTGTATGGCGTATGTTTTTGTTACACCAGGGTATGACATGGCGATATCTTCCAGATC
>CAMWRK010000300.1 GCA_947176655.1 uncultured Prevotellaceae bacterium
ATACACGTCCATCCAGTCCTGCATCGTGAGCGAATCGTTTATCTGCATGGACAAGCGGCCAAAGTTCTGCTGATAGGCCGTCTGTGTCGCCTCGCTGACAATTTCGCGGCTGTGTATGTTCTTCTTCAGGGAGAGGAGAATCTGCGTAGGGTTCACCGGCTTGATAAGGTAGTCTGAAATCTTGGCACCGATGGCCTGGTTCATGATATTTTCCTCCTCGCTCTTTGTGACCATGACCACCGGAACGGCAGGAAGCAGTTCCTTGATGCGGGCAAGCGTTTCCAAACCGCTGAGGCCCGGCATGTTCTCGTCCAAAAGGATGAGGTCATAGGTCTCCTTGCCGCACATGTCCAGTGCATCGTAACCGTTGCTGGCCGTATCCACACCATATCCTTTTTTCTCCAGAAAAAGGATGTGAGCCTTGAGCAAGTCTATCTCGTCATCAACCCATAAAAGTCTATAAGTCATAGTATATATCCTTCACTTGCATTGCCATGACATGCCCTTTACATCCCGAAGGGGAAATCATCGGCATCGTCTTCTTCCTCTGTCTCCACTGCCGGGTCGTCGGCACCGGTCTCCTCGCTGTCATCAGTTTCGTCCTCGCCACGTATGACAGTACCGTCGTCAAGACGCAGTTCCGAAGGTATGTCCATGGGCGTGAATTTCTCCTCAAAGAAGCGGCGGTAGTCCTCGAAACTGTATCCGGCACCTATCATGTCCAGGTTTTCCTGCAATATCATCAAAGAGCGTATGCCGTCAAGGACTGTCGCCATGTGACGGTCGGAATAGAGCCTCTGTACATAGGCATGCACTTCGTCATAACTGCGGAAGCCCGTGACCACCAGCATGCCGACATCACCAAGAGATGTAATTTCCAGGTCAAAGTTGCGCACGGTAAAGGAGGTGAAATTATAGCGTGCCACCTCGAAGAGCAACTGATCCTCGTCCAGCGCCCCCTTGGGATAGGCCAGTACAAACACAAAATTTCCCAAGCGGTCGTCGCGCAGACTGTCCGCACCGGCGGCACCGCCTCCGCCTCCAGCCATTGTCCTTCCGTCCCACATGCCGGATGTATCCCAGCGATCCTCGTTCAGCAAGCGTCCCTCGTTTACGCCCTTCATTATCTCTGCCGCCAGTTGCGCCACTTCCTCCGACGAATATTTCTCCGTCAGTTCTTTCAGAGTCGCAAGGAACCCCTCCTTGTCACCGGAATACAAGCGGCTCATGGCATATATGAACATAAAACGTGCCCTGTGACGCCCCTCGGGATAGTTATCGGAGGAGAAGGTATAATTCTCATCCACGTGTCCGTAATCGCTCCTCAGATAGGCCGCATAGGCATCTGCATAAACGGAATCTTCCAGATGACGCCCTCCGCGGGCTATCAACTCGTAACGCGGATTTGCCAACAGGCCGGCATACTGACTGTCCGGAAAGTTCTGGATGATTCTCTGTCTGTAATACACCGACTCGGCATCCATTCCAAGGCGACCGCATATAAGAAAAAGGTGATAACAGGCTTCTGCCTCCTTGTCGTGTTCAGGATAGTCGCCGATGAAACGGAGCAGTGTCTTGCGCGCGAGATGGAAGTTGCCGAGTTTTTCCTGTTCCAACACTCCGGACAGGAACAAAGCATCGCTCAGTAACTGGTGCGATGCCGCCATCTGCTCCTCGGTGACAGGTATCTGCTTCAGATAGTAGGCCTTGTTGCGCGGATCGTTTTCCAGACTGTCCGCGGAGGCATCCTCTTCGTCGTCAAAACCGGTATCAAGACCGGTATCGTCCACACCGTCTGTCCCGGCCAAAGCCTCCGGCAGCTCCCCGTCAACGACAAAACCGCTCTTGTCGGCCCATCGCCAGTAGTCGGCATTCCTGCGTCGTCCCCACTTGCGGAAGAATGCGGTCTTGCCCTGAGCCACAGTATTGGGATTGTCGAAATACCACCCGTTCGCTGCCTGTCCGTCAGTCCGACGGGATGCAGCGGCAATGTTCTGTTGTGCGGCAGCGGCCATATTATTGGCGACAGCCTCCGAACCACGACGTTTCGCCTCCTCCTTCTCCTTCTTGACATACTCCTTTGCCAGACGCTCGGCAACGGCCTCACGCTCGGCCTCGGGCAACCGTGCCAAGGCCTGCAAACTGTCCTGAAGCTCCACCACGGCAAGCGGCTCGGCAAGTCCCTCCAATGCCGAGGCTCTGCGCGCCACCTCCTTATACTCGTCACGCTCCTTGTCAAGCACGGCAACGCACTCCTTGTAACAGCGTGCGGCCTCGATATAGTCCTCCCGTTCCCAGTACAGGTTGGCCAGGCGCATCAACAAGGCAGCCTTGGCACTGCCGCCCTTGCTCTCCTGCAGTCCCTTCTCCCAGGCATAGATGCAGCGCAACGAGTCGCCGGCATTAAGGTGTATGTTGCCTATTGCCAGATATATCTGGTCAGCATAGTCCTTATTGCTTCCCTGAGCCGCCATGCGTTGCAACTTGCGGATCATGGCACGGGTGCGGCTTTTGTCCGCCATCTCGGACTGCAACACACGGGCGTTCAGACTCATCTCGTATGGCGGGTTGGCCCTTATGACCTTCTTCAATGCGTCGTAAGC
>CAMWRK010000301.1 GCA_947176655.1 uncultured Prevotellaceae bacterium
TCCTGAAGGTATTGCTCGCGCAGTGCGTTTGGTGCGCTCTTGTACATGGCATCCGATGTCAGGAAGAAGTTCTGCAACACTGAGCCTTCTATCTCGCGGCCACCCTTCTCATTGATCATGCGTATGGCATCGGAATAGTTCTTGTAGCTCTTGTTCAGCGTATAGCCTGAACCCTGTGTCGCAGGAGCTGTCCAGTTGTAGTAGTCTGCCTTGATGGCAAGGACGTCGCCCAGTGTGCTCTTGAGGTTTTCGCGCTTTTCCAGACTGTTGAGAGAGTCCAGACGTGCGGCACGCTTGTCAAACATGTCCATAAGGTCGTTGAAGTAGGCCAGTTTCTGCTCCTGATCCTGCTCGGTGCTGATCAGCTGGTACAGCATGTAAGGTGCGTTACCCTTATAGAGACCGGATATGGCATACGGCGCATGCTCCATGAGCCATTTCCATGAAATGTGTGCATCTTTCCAGTTCTGGTTCTCACATCCCATCTGGAAGCAGCTGATGTGTCCGCGTCCTACGGCAATGCTGTCTTCTCCTGCTGTGAAGGCAATTCTTTCGTCCATAGCCATGTCTTCAAATTGTGCCATGGCCGCAGATGCGAAAGAGGCCAGGCATACAAAGGCAAGTTTTCTGATTTTCATAATTGGTCGTTATATTCTGTATTTATGTATATTGTTATTTTTCCCTGTGAGCGTCTTCGGACCACAGTTCCTGCATTTCCGTAACGTTGACAGCCTTGATAAGGGCGTTCCCGTCGTCTGTCGTCGTTATGCAGAATCTGTCTGTATAGTTCCTGATGCTTCCGTATATGATGCCGAGATTACCGCTTGTTTCGCTCTCCTTATTTATATATAAAGTATCTCCTGCATCGGTGACAAACTCCAGCACACTCATTCCCGTACCTTCCCCCAGATGTCCCCATAGGGCGCTGTCGGGCATTGTAATGACCAGAAGCGTGTCCGTATTGTCCGTGGCATGCACATTCCCTTGCTCTGCCGCCGGTTCTCCGGAAGTCCTGCTTTGGGGCTTGTCGCACGAGGCGAATAACATGCCGCACATCAAGGCCGCTGTCAAATATGCCGTTTTTCTCATGATTGTTAGCAAAGTTACTGTTTTTTCTGCATAGTATACAGGTTTGCCCTTATAAAAAAATAAAAAAAAGCCTTGCGAAATATTATTTAGACAGAAAAGCCGTATCTTTGTATGTCATTTCCTGCATTGGCTATGATTATCAGCGCACGGACATGTGGACAATACTGCTTGACATCATTTTGCTTTCCCTCGGAATAGCCGTCGTGTTGTGGGGAGCTGACAAATTTACAGACGGAGCCTCTGACATAGCCCGACGCTGGAATGTCAGCGAACTTGTCATAGGCCTGACCATTGTGGCCATGGGAACAAGCATGCCAGAGTTTGCGGTCAGTTTCTTCAGTGCTCTGGACGGCAGTGCCGATATGAGTGTCGGCAATGTCGTCGGAAGTAATATTTTCAATATATTGGTCATAGTAGGTGTCGCTTCGTTGTCCATACCCATGTCGCTCACCGGCAAGTTGCTTTCCGGGGACATCGCATTTGTCATCTGCGCCTCGCTCCTGCTTGTTGTCCTGTCTTACGACGGCGGCATAAGCCGTCCTGAAGCTTTCGTGCTTCTCCTGCTCTTTTGTGCATATATGGGGTATTCCTGCTATGACTCGCTGCACAATGCCGGGACACCGGCTGCCTCCGTGGCTGTGTACGGTCCGTGGAAGACCGTCCTTTTCATATTGCTCGGCATGGCATGCCTGGCAGGCGGCGGGCAGATGCTTGTTTCCGGAGCCTCATCCCTTGCCGTGACATGCGGTATAAGTGAAAGGGTAGTGGGGCTGACCGTTCTTGCCGCAGGCACCAGTCTGCCGGAACTTGCCACCAGCATTGTCGCAGCGCGCAAGGGCAGCACAGGAATGGCTTTGGGCAACGCTATAGGCAGCAATCTGTTCAACATATTATTTGTATTGGGAGCGAATGCCTTGATTTGCCCGCTTCGGACAGACGGCATAGGCACGTTGGACTGGGGAGTCCTTGTCGGCAGTAGCGTATTGCTTCTCGTTTTCGGAATTACCGACCGCCGCATCAGCCGCACGGAAGGTGTGCTGCTGCTGTCATTTTACATTGTATATATGGCAGCCCTTGTTACAGGCTGGCAGTTCGGTATCAGTTAAAGAGAAATCAGGCTGCTGTTTGCCGGACATGTCGCGGCATGAAAATCAGTATAATATTGGTATAAGGGCGATATTTAGACACGGTTCTTGCCTGTTTTTTAATAAAAATTCGTATCTTTGCGGGCGAATTAAGGATTTTTCAAGTTTAGAATACATATACAATAATGGCAAATACATCGCTCTCTCCAGACTTTATTTTCGAGTCAAGTTGGGAGGTATGCAATAAGGTCGGTGGCATATACACCGTCCTTTCCACACGTGCCAAGACTCTTCAGGATGCCATGCCGGACAAAGTGGTTTTTATCGGTCCGGACTTCCAGGACGGGAAGGACAATCCTTTGTTTATAGAAGATACCGATATGTGGAGACCATGGACGGCCAAGGCCCGTGA
>CAMWRK010000302.1 GCA_947176655.1 uncultured Prevotellaceae bacterium
GTCTTGTTGTAGCACACCTCCAGCGCGTGAGGCGGAATCATACGGTCGAAGCCGACCTTTCGGGTAAGGCCCTCGAATCTGTCACCGTCGGTGTAGTTGCCACCATACACGTTCATGTCGTGTTCGGATACTTGTTCAGTCTCCGGTGAAACTTTATTATCAGTGTTGGTATTCTTTGCGTTGCCAGCAACGGCAAATCCGAAGATCGCCACTGCTGAAAGGAAAATTTTTGAGATTGTCTTCATTCGTTGTTTCTGTTTTTGATGTTTACTGCTCATTTTGCTTGAGCATGATTTTGTAGCCGGCTTTCAGTTTTACTTTCGGTGTACGTAGTCTCTTGTTAAGATATTGGCTTACACCATTGATAAGACCTTTGCCGACATCTGAGGCAAGCTGTGCCCCCGCATTGGTAGTCAGGTTGATAGAACTACCCATGGTACTACCCATATTGGCACCGATTTCTTTCAGAGCATCTCCTTCAAGAGAGTTGGGAATATTGATACCCTCTTGACCGTCCGAGTCATATACCGAGAGATCCACATCCATGATGCAACCTAACGCTTCAATACTCTCAACCTTGATTTCCAGACGTTCACCCTGTAAGCGCGCGGCACCAACTACCATAGTGTTTTTCGGCAGGAGTGAATTACCAATCCACATAGGTTCAAGCGTTCTCAATTTTACACTTTGTTCGTCCGCAATTGATTGGTCAGTAGCAACACAAGCAGAAATGGTATTCTTGAAATTGCTTCTTTTCCCTCCGACCGCAGTAGAAAAGGAGCGTGTCTCATTGGCAGATGCACTCAGAGAGGATACAACATTACGATTAACTTGATTGACAGGCATAACCTTACGATCTTTCTCCGGCTCATCGACAATAATGGCCTGTTGACCACCATTGCCGTTACCAAGATATTGAGCCGCCAGTTTATACGATTGCTCCATCAGTTCGAGTTCATTTGGCTGTTGAGTCTGCTGCTGTGCTATTGTGTTTTGCATCTCAAGCTCATCAATCCGTGCCTGAAGTTCCGCGACTTGTGCAGATTCATTTGGTTCGGGAATGAAAAATTCATCAAGAGAAGCCTGTACTTCCTGATATGCCTGATTAGACACCTCAATCATATCCGGCTTAACATCTTCACGAATATTCGGAACAGAGTCAACAAGTGGAATTGAGTCAGCGATACTCGTAGTCACTTCCTTTTCAGAAGCATAAGCATCTCTTTTGTCTGCTGTAATTTCCTTAGCATCCGGTTCCGGCATATTCTGATTGAAACCACCGGTATTGTTGGAGGCAGCCTCTCCGAAACTACTGAAGATTATCCATAGAATAATCCCGGTCGTAATGAACATCAAAGGAAAGGCGACAAGATACTTCATACGCATCTTCCGTTCGGCCTCGGTAGTCGGTCTGGTAAGTTTAGTCCATAATGTTCTCAGATCCATAAAATATATTTATAGAAGTGCTATTGCCCTTTGAGGGCATCGGTATTCTTTTCATCGTACCGAAGTCTGGGGTCGAATGTACCCCGGTATAAATATTGTACATTGATTTTCCGAAGATAAAGAGAGCGAGCAAAGCAAAAAGGACAAAGGCAACTGCAACAATCCTAAACCGTTTCTGCGGAGGAATATTATCGCATTTGCAGCGGATATATTCCCGGATTCCCTCCTTCCGACTTGACACCTTATTATATAGGCATCCGATTTGTCTTTTTAGATACGATACTTTCACTTCTTGATAGTCTGAATGTCTTTGTTTTCAATTACCGTAAAATTCTCAATAATGAATCCGTTAGGATTATCATCAGAGCGACCGGAGTTTTTCAACTTACAAGTGCTTACCAATGACCGTTCAGTAATGTTACTCTGACGAATAATCATCTGTCTGGCATAAGTGCGTACATCATAAGGATAGTTCGTGAAATTGACTACCACACTATCCACTTTGAGCACTTGATTGATGTTGCCCGCAATGATGCGGTTGTAGTAGCCTTGTTCGGTAAAATCTTTATAGTAGTTGTACGCACTCTTATCCGCAAGCAGCAATGCTCGACTTACATTGTGGTCAATAGCAGATTTTTCGGGCGATAGAGTGAAAAACAACTCATGGAAGCGTCGGACGTGCTCACGAGCCTCCGCCGGACGGTTCTGATTCATATCCTGCGACAAGGCAAGCATTAGAGACTTGCCATTGTCAAGGACATAGATTTTTTCACGTTGCTTTTCTGCAAAATTGAGAGACATGACTACGGCGGCGACAGCCACCACAGCACAAAGACTCACGAAAACAATGCCGAAAAGCCTAATCTGCCGAAAGGAAGATTCTATGTTTTTGAGAGATTTGAATTCCATTTAATCAATATTTTAATATTATTTGAGCAGCTTTCCGGCACGTCCGGTGACATTTCCGGCAACAGAACCGGCAACGCCGGCTACCGCTGAGCCACTTTGCATACCAACAGAATTGATATGACGACCATATGCGCCCATGCCACCACCGGCCTGAATTATCCAGCCTGCAAAAGTGGGAATTTGGCAGTAGCCGATTACTGTCTCTTATACACAGATGACGCTGCCGCCG
>CAMWRK010000303.1 GCA_947176655.1 uncultured Prevotellaceae bacterium
CCGCCATACAATGCACCGACATTATACCTGGTTACAGTAGAGCAGAATAGCCATAATGACACAACTGTTACATTTATGTTAAGCTGGACTCTGATTGAGGAGGTGTCCCTGGACGGAAAGACCAAGCCGTCGCTCTATATTAAGGGAGGATGCCTGCAATACGGAAAGACGGTTGTTTTGTTTTACAGCAATTTCGATAACTTGCCGGAACTTGTCAATGAGAACTTGCTCATACTCGATAGACAGGATTATGATTTCTTTATGTCACATAACGTGATTGTCAAAGATATTACAATTAGGGCGGTTATGCATACTTACAGATATGCCGGCGGGAAACTTGAATTGATACGAAAGATTGATACAAGAAGACAATGCCAGCAGTAGCATACTACATTTACTTCGGAACACTAAACAACAGATAAAATGAAACACATCAGCATGACTCTGCTTGCCGTAATTATCGGTATATGCTGCATCGGTTACTGCGGAGGCAACAGGATGGAAGAAAACCCTAAGGAAACGCCTGACCCTTTTGCCGGCGTTTTCCGCAGCAAGCCTCTACAGGACTCTCTGTATAAATTCATCGGGGACTCACGGAAAATGAAGAGCAGCGATACGGTTCATTTCCCCCTTTATGATACAGTTGTCTATTCCGCCAGAAGAACACTGTCCGCTTCAAAGCAGATACAGTAGCGGTATTTATAATGGACAGTACATCCGAAACACATCGTAATGTTCCATGGCCTATATATCAAACAATGGTACTTGCACATGAATTAAGGAACGCAACAAAGCAATCGAGGATGACTCGATACTGTTTCAAAAAGTGTGTCTGAGTTGAGATAAAAAGAAAGTCTACGGATTTCTTTAGATTTGTAAAAGCAAAAAAGAAAAAATCTAAAAAACCAGTAGACTTATGGATTTGACAAAGGAACAACTTTCCGAGTTAATATGCAAGCACTCGGAGCGAGAAAATGGGCTCCAGGACCTGATGGAGATAATGATTGAGAGTATGATGGTAGCCGAGAGGCGTGAGTATTTACGCGAAGACGGTCTTCCCGGCGACAAGGGGAACGGCTTCAGGACGGGCCACACTTACGGCCAGGGTCGCACCCTGACATTCAGGATACCCCGTGACCGTTATGGCAACTTCCATCCTCGCATACTGGCTGTGTTGAGAAGCCAGGAGGAAGAATGTGAAAGACTTGCCGGTACACTTTACAGCAAGGGCCTGACACAAGAGCAGGTGGGAGATGTGTTCAATGACATATATGGCGAACACTACAGCAAGGCGAGCATATCGCGTATGCTGGAGTATCTTCGCAAGGATGTCTCGGAGTGGCTGAATCGCAGTCTGGAGACGTACTATCCGGTTCTGTTCATAGATTGCGTTCACATAAAGATCCACCGCAAGCGTAGCGTGGACACGGAAGCTTTCTATGTGCTTTTGGCTGTGAAGGAGGACAAGACTCGAGAGGTCATCGGGATATACAACAAGCCGACGGAGAGTGCGCACGGCTGGGGCGAGATGCTCAATGACATATATGAGAGAGGTGTAGAGAGACTTGGGCTGATATGCGCTGACGGTCTGAAAGGCTTGGAGGATGTCATATCCGAGGTCTTCCCCAAAACGCCTCTGCAGCGTTGCACGACGCATCTCAAGCGCAACATCATCAGCGATGTACGCATCGGGGACAAGCGTGAGGTGGCGGAGGATCTCAAGCAGGTGTTCCGCACAGGTGATAGGAACTACACCGTTGAAAAGGCTTGGGCAGAGTGGCAGTCATTCTGCGATAAATGGGGCCGATACTACAGGGCGATCAAGCGCAGGCGTGACGACTGCTCCTACAAGTTGTACTTCACATACCTGAACTACGACCACCGCATCCAGTCGATGATCTACACGACGAACTGGATAGAGCGGCTTCAGAAGGACTTCCGGCGTGTCACCAGGATGCGCGGTGCGATGCCTAACGAGGAGTCGGTTCTGCTCCTGATGGGCAAGACCGCGATGGATAAGAAATCGTATACGAGGCAAGTACCCAGAATAGACATGGATGCGACTTTATTCCCCCCGGAGAAGGCGGCACCGCAGCCGGAATATACGACATCCGGCTGCTACGATCCGAAGCTGCGCGAGCTCGCTGAAATGGCTCGCTCCGCTTCGGCCGTTGCCGATAAGGATGAAATAGAAGAAAACTGATTATATTTGCGTATCTGAAGAGTCCGGGAGGCCGACTCCGGACACACTCGATGAAACACTACCTTTTAGAGATTATACAAAGATATGTAAAATTATCGTACATAGTGTAATATACGAAGAGAAGATTATAAATCTCTAATGAGCGGGATATGTGAAAGGCTTTTATCTTCCGATACGGGTGAAACTGTTAAACTTGGAGATATACTATCAGAACGGGTTGAAAAAACGACAGAGAACAATCAATACGAGATATTGAGCTCAACAGTCAAAGGTATATTCCTGCAAAAAGAATATTTCACCAAAGATATTGCAAGCGAAAACAATATTGGCTATAAGATTATTAGGTTGAATGACATTGTAT
>CAMWRK010000304.1 GCA_947176655.1 uncultured Prevotellaceae bacterium
CTTCTATCGATCTGGAGAAACTTCTCCGCAGCGCAATCGCGAACTGGGAAGCAAAGAATCCGGATAATACCAAAGAGTTGGACAACGGCAACGTCATCGTCAAGACCATCATGGTCGACGAGGGTCGCACGCTCAAGAGAATCCGTCCTTGCCCTCAGGGCCGTGCCGGACGTATCCGCAAGCGTTCTAACCACGTGACTGTTATCCTTGATGTTAAACCAGCTAAAGTGGAGGAGTAATCATGGGACAGAAGACTAATCCAATCAGCAACAGAATCGGTATCACCCGCGGTTGGGATTCCAACTGGGTGGGTGGCAACTTTGCAGAGAAGATTGCAGAGGACTATGAGATCCGCAAGTATCTTTCCAGCCGTCTCGCAAAGGCTTCTATCTCAAAGATTGTCATCGAGAGGACTCTCAAGCTCATCACTGTGACTATCCACGCTGCAAGACCGGGTGTCATCATCGGCAAAGGCGGCCAGGCAGTGGATCTTCTGAAGGAAGAGCTTAAGAAAGTGACCAAGAAAGATGTTCAGATCAACATCTACGAGGTCAAGAAACCGGAGGTTGACGCCAATATCGTGGCAGACTCTATCGCACGTCAGATCGAGGGCCGTGTCTCATACAGAAGGGCAATCAAGATGGCTGTCACCACTACCATGAGGGCCGGTGCAGAAGGTATCAAGATTCAGATCAGCGGCCGTCTCGGCGGTGCTGAAATGGCAAGAAGCGAGATGTTCAAGGAAGGACGTACTCCTCTCCATACATTCCGCGCAGATATCGACTATGCACTTGCAGAGGCTCACACCAAGGTAGGTGTGCTCGGTATTAAAGTCTGGATCTGCAACGGTGAAGTTTACGGAAAGAAAGACCTCTCTCCTAACGCAGGTGTTGCTGCCCAGGCTCAGCAGTCCGGCAACAATCGCGGAGGACGTGGCGGTGAGCGCCGTCGCGGAGGACGCGGAGGACGTGAGCGCAGAGACAACAAATAAGGAATAGCTTGCAGCTTATTTATACCATGAGATGGTGGCCGAAAGTTCCGGCCGCCATCTTTTGCTTTTTCCGGTATGCGCATATTTCGGTATCGGAAAAATACTTACCTTTGCAGGATGCGGTTTCATTGAGGCTGCATCAGGTGCTGAAATAACAAATGACATATATTATGAAATTCAAGACAATTCTTTTTGCGGCAGCAGCTGCCGCATCCATGGTTTCCTGCGCAAAAGTTGCAGAGAATACCGAGATTACAGGAAAGGTTGAGCCGGACGGCATATCTGAGGTAAATGTTACAGTGGGCCAGATTGACACGCTTGTGCCTGTAGTTGACGGAAAATTCTCTTTGACAGTTCCTGCAGACCTGACTGTGCTCGGCACTGTGTTAGCTGCAAATTACGGTGTGAATTTCATTGCTGACGGAACCCCGCTCAATGTGGTGATAGTCGAGGTTTCCGCAGTGACTTCAAAATATCCGAAGATTTCCGTTCATGAAAGATTCAATGCTTTCAATGAGTACGAGAAGAAGGCCGGTGAGGAGTTCATGGCAAAGCGTCAGGAGATATATTCCGATACGTCAAAGACAGATGCGGAGAAAGACGGGGTCTTTGAAGATTATTACGAGGAATTCATGGTCTCATATCAGAAACATAATGCGGACGTCCTCTCTGAAAACACGGACAATTTCATTGCTTTGCTCGCTCTCCAGAACATGAGAAGCGAAACCGGTGATGAAGAACTCAAATCATTTATTGACAAGCTAACTCCTGCAATAGGCAGTCACAAGTATGTTGAGTCGATGAAAAAGGCTCTGGAGGCAAGAATCGCGACAGCCGAGGGCAGGAAGTTCACGGATTTTACTGTGAATACAGTCTATGCCCAGACAAGAAGCATTCCTCCGCAGCCTCTTTACAAGGAAGTGAACTTCTCAGACTATGTCGGCAACGGAAAGTATGTCCTTGTCGATTTCTGGTCGCCTTGGTGCGGCCCGTGCAAGAGGGAGATTCCCAACATCAAGGCTGTGTATGAAAAGTACAAGGGCGATAAGTTCGATGTACTCAGTATCGCCGTATGGGAGAGAGAGCCTGTCGATGTGACCATTTCCACAGCAGCTGCGCTTGGCGTCGACTGGAACCAGATCAACAACGCAGGAAGTGTTCCTACCGAGATCTACGGCATCGAGGGCATCCCTCACATCATGCTCATCGGACCTGACGGCACAATCCTCAGGAGAGGACTTTACGGAAACGCCCTGGAAGAGGCCGTTGCCGAATATGTAAAATAATTTTCTCTGCTCCGGACCTGGTCCTGAAAGTGCGGCTGATGACACTGAGAGAGAAAATATCATTGTTTCCGCATTCCCCCGGTGTCTACCGCTATTATGACGCTGAGGGGAATGTCATCTATGTGGGCAAGGCCAAGGACCTGCACAAGAGGGTAGCCCAGTATTTCGTGCCTGCCGAGAGGCTTACGCGCAAGACTGCGGTCATGGTTTCCAAAATAGCGGATGCGCAGTACACGGTCGTGGAGTCCGAGGCTGATGCGCTCCTGCTGG
>CAMWRK010000305.1 GCA_947176655.1 uncultured Prevotellaceae bacterium
GTTTTTGTTTCTACCAATTTTCATGTTTTATTTTTTTTTTTTTTTTTTTTTTTCAATAGAACACGAGTGCTATCTCCACTAATTTGCCGCTGAGCCACTTTTATCGGCGAGGTGGCAAAAGCCATGAGCGGATAATTGACGTATATGAACAGGGTGCGCTTCCTATAATTGGAAGCGCACCCTGTTCATGTTTGACATTGTTGTGTATGACAAACGCGTTCTGTGTTCAAAATACGATATTGGCCGGATTTATCTCTATAACCTTTCCGTTGGGGCATGCTATCAGTGTGAAGCCGTCTTTTCTGGCTTTGTCCACGAGACGCTTCTGTGCCAGGATAATGCCGCTCTCTATGGTCATGCGCAGACGGCGTATTTCTTCCTCGTTGGGATAGCCGTTAAATTCCATGCGGGCCTTTTCGCGTTCTGTCGTTGATACGAGTTCGCGAATTTCCTGTATTATGTTCTTATTCATCTTTCTTTGTCTTTTTGTTCTCAGTCTCTGCCGGTACGACATACATCTTCTTCATTGCTTCGAAGCGTTCGCATTCCGATACTTCAAGTCGCTCCCCTTTTCTCCATCCGCTGGCTATGCGCAGGGTGGGGCAGGTGTTGTTATCGTACAACGACCAGAAGTCCACTACGGGGATATACAATTGGAACAGATTCTTCAGACCGGCATCGTATCTGCGGTAAATGACATCCTGCGGGATGTTGTGCCCCCCCTGGCTGACGCGACGCGCTACACGCTGCACAGCCTGTTCCGGGGTGGGCAGCGAGAAGAAGAGCAGCGTGACGAAGTAGCCAACACTCTGAGCTTTCTTTATCAGCTTGATGTAGGAGCGTGTCGCCAGTGTTGTCTCAAAGGCAAAGTCGTGCCCATCCTTCATGAGCTGGAGTACGCGTTCTATCATCAGGCGTCCTGCCTGTATGGCTGCCCCTTCAGGATTGAATGGAGACAGGCCGCGTGCAATCTCGTCGGCATTGACAAACTCACGGCATCCCAGCATTTCCGGCAATACGGTGTAGCTGGCAGTTGTCTTTCCGGCTCCGTTGCAGCCGGCGATGATGTAGAGGTTTTTCATATATAGCGGGTGGTTTTTATGTAGCGTGCTTTTTGCGTTTCCCGGATGTTTCTCCGAGCAGGTCGGGGCGTCGTTCTCTGGTGCGTTTGAGTGACTGTTCCAGTTCCCATTCCTTTATTTTGGCCTCGTGGCCTGAAAGTAATATGTCGGGCACAGCCCCCCAGTCCTTGTATTCCCGTGGACGGGTATATACTGGAGCCTCAAGCAGATTGTCCTGGAAAGAATCTGACAGAGCCGACTGTTCGTCTCCAATGACGCCCGGAATGATTCTTACTATGGCGTCCGTCATTACTGCCGCCGCCAGTTCGCCGCCAGTCAGTACGTAGTCGCCTATGGATACTTCACGTGTTATGAGACGTTCCCTTATGCGGTAGTCTATGCCTTTGTAGTGTCCGCAGAGGATTATGATATTCTCTTTCAGTGACAGTTCGTTGGCCATGGGCTGGTCGAACTGCTCACCGTCGGGAGCCGTGAATATGATTTCGTCGTAATGTCTCTCGCTCATGAGTTTGGATATGCACAGATCCACAGGCTCGCACTGTATGACCATGCCGGCAGAGCCGCCGAAAGGATAGTCGTCCACACGTCTCCAACGGTTGGTCGAGTAGTCGCGCAGGTTGTGCACATGTATTTCCACCAGACCTTTTTTGCAACCGCGCCCCACAATGCTTTCCTCCGTGAAGGGCAGCACCAGTTCGGGGCATACTGTGATAATGTCTATTCTCATACTTAGGTACAAAAATACGCAAATGCGCTGACAATTCCAAGAAAAAGTCATTGCTATTGCCGTAAAACAAAGGTTTTGCCTTGTGTGGCGTAATTTTTTGCTACCTTTGTATTGATGAAGCGAATAGCCATAATAGGAGCCGGTGCTGCCGGTTGTTTTGCCGGACAGAGAATGCGCGAATTGTGCCCGCAGGCAAGCGTTGAACTGTTCGAGGCGCAGGAACGTCCGCTGCGCAAGGTGGCACGTACCGGTGGCGGGCGTTGCAATTTGACCAATACTTTTGCCTTGGCAAGTGACTTGCGCGAGGTATATCCGCGCGGTCATCGTCTGATGAAAAAACTGATGTACGGGTGGAGCCAGTGGGACACCATGTCATGGTTTGAGGAACACGGCGTCCGCCTTGTCACGCAGGAGGACGAGTGCGTCTTTCCGAGGAGCCAGAATGCCATGGAGATAGTCAGTGTGTTGCAGCGCGGTTTGGTTATACATTGCGGACGCAGGGTGGGGCTGGAGGATGTGCAGGGGTATGATGTTGTCGTGGTCACTACGGGCGGAGCACGCAATTTCGATTGGCTTGCCTGCCACGGTGTCGAGATAGTGCCTCCTGTTCCCTCGCTTTTCCCTCTGCGCCTGGAACCAAGCGGTTTGGAGCAGCTTGGTGGAGTGCCGGTGGCTGACAGTGTGGCTTCGTTGGGCGGTACGCCATTCCGTGCCGAGGGGATAACGC
>CAMWRK010000306.1 GCA_947176655.1 uncultured Prevotellaceae bacterium
GAAGGTTATTTATAACAATATAGGCGAGAAGGAGAAGGCTGTTGAGATGGATGCTTACATAGACTGATCAGACGTAAAAGACATTATTTATTATTAATGTATAAGGGCTGCCTTAGCGGCAAAACGATGTGGCGGCCCTAGTTTGTCTGAAACAAAAAGAAAAGGTTGTCTGAGGATGGCTCGACTATTTCCGATATTGTTTGTTTTTATTTTCGCCGTGACTGATCTCTATGCTCAGAAGAAAGTGACGGTGGAGAAGAAATTCAAGGAAGCGCATGCTTCCATAAAATCAGGTTCCGGTCAGGAGAATATAGAGCGCATTCTGCTTGACAGCTTGGCACAGCCTGTTGCCACACCCAAACAGAAGGCCGAGGGATACCACATTTGTGCCCTGCTTCAGCAGAGCATGAACGATGGTTTGAACATGAGTGCCTATCTGAAGCAGAAAATCGATACAGCACGGTTATACCGGACGATCCTGAAAATATATGAATATACCCTCAGAAGCGATACTGCGGATGAGGGACGCAAATTCGCCAACAAGAACATAAGGTTGCGTGCATTGCACAGAAAGAACCTTTTGGGCGGTGGCAAGTATCTGCTTAAAAGTCTCAAGTGGGCGGAGGCTTATCCGTACTTTGACATGTTCCTGAAGACACGTACGACCGATATGGACAGTCTGGTGGGACGTGTGGCCTATTGGGCTACGGTATGCGGCATGAACGAGAACAATCCGAAACATGTGCTGGAGCATGTGGATACGGCAATAGTGAAGGCATCGCCTCTGGAGCGTGCGGCACTGACCGAGTACAAGGCACGGTGTAACCTGCATCTGGGTGACAGCCTGCGCTGGCTTTCGATACTGGAGGATGGTGTTGACCGCTATCCGGGATATAATTATTTCTTCCTTAATCTCATGGATTACTACATGCGCCATGGTGAACTGGAACGCGGAATGGCGCGTACCGATTCTTTGGTAAGGACGGATGGCGACCGTGCTGTGTATTGGTTTGCCATGAGTATGTTTGCGCTTGCCGAGGAGGATTATGAAAAGTGCATTGCCATGAGCGACGAGTGTCTGGCACGTGAAGCGGACAATATAGATGCATTGTACAACAAGGGGATTTCGTTGTTGAACATGGCACTGAAGGAGAATGGCGCTTCCGGGCGCAGGGCGATGTATTGCAGGGCACTGGAGCCGATGGAAAGGGTGCGCGAGCTGTCGCCGGAGGATATCGGCAGATGGGGCAACCCGCTGTACCGTATCTATCTGAATCTTAACATGGGCAGGAAGTTCGAGGAAATAGACATGTTGTTGGAGAAGCATGCGGCAGAGTCCAAGGGAGCCGGTGGCGGCAATGAGGTGATCAAGCCTGACAAGACGACGGATACGCCGTATATGGACAAGCGTCTGGGCAGGCCGTGAAGCTGTCTCCGGCGGAGGGATATGACGAGAGGAAACATATTGACATACATTGTATACGCTATCGCTATCGTGGCTGCATCATGCACACGGGAAGATACTGCTGTGCCCGACGAATTCAATCGCCGGGCATATATGTTCAGATATGTCGATGTGGATTCTTCGCTGCATTATGCTGACATGGCGTGTGACCTGAGCCGGAATTATCCGGACGGGCGTGTCGAGGCTATCAGCCACAGGGCCTTTGTCCAATATCAGCGGATGTGCTTCACCAGGGCCATGGAGGAACTTGACAGGGTGTATGCCCTTACCGGCAATCAGGTGGAACTGCTGTGTGCCGATGTCCTGCGTATGAAGATAAGCCAGAGGACTGGCAGGCTGCGTACATTCTATCGTGCGTGGCACAGTGCCGAGAGGCGTCTGCGGAGGATAGACGAGGAGATGCATCTGCTTTCTGCGCATCATCAGGGCAGGTTGCTGTATGCGCGCACCGAGATGCACATCATTGCCAGTACGTACTATTTCTATGCCCAGCAGGATTCTGCCTCCTGGGCCGAAATAGGCAAGGTGGAGCCTTATATGCAGCTGCCGCGTGATACGGCACAATGGACGGGCTATATGTATATGCTGGGTTCCGGTGGCATGCTGGCCGGTGACAGTGCTACGGTGATATTGAAGGAGTTCGACTATCTGACGCATGTGCTGACCATTGCGCGTCGCCGTAACGACAGGTACTTTCAGGCCAACAGTCTGCAGGCTCTTGCGGTCATGCTTGAGAATCCTGGTGTGCGTGAACGGATAAGACGGCAGCGTGGAGGGGGGCTGGACTTTGTTGTCGGCCAGTATGCCGCTTCTGCCGCAATGCTTGCCGAGGATTCGGTGCCATTGGCTCTGGCTAACAGCGCATTGGTGTTGTTCCGTCGTTACGGGGACCGTTTCCAGACGGCCAATGTGTTGCGTACCAAGGCTGAACTGCTGTTCAGGCAGGGACGTTACCGCGAGGCTCTGGAGCCTCTGCATGAGGCGTTGGAGATAGTCGATGGGCAGCACTGTGTCGAGTCTGAATGCGTTCCGTATTGGG